>NZ_LVCU01000132.1:0-10649 GCF_001647185.1 Rhodococcus sp. EPR-147 | reverse complement strand
CACCGAGATGGGCGGACCCTCCGTGACGGCCCGTGCCACCAGCCCTGCTCTGCCGAGCTCACCGAGGCGCTCGGACAGCACCGAGTCACTGATCCCGCCGACGGCGCGGCGCAGGTCCGAGAATCCCATCGGCCCGTTCATCAGAGTCGCCAGCAGCAGGCCGTTCCATCTCTTGCCGAGAAAGCCGAATGCTTTGGTCAGCGCTCCATCACAGGCACGAGGGTCGTGAGGCTGCTCGTTCGAGACCATGCCTCCACCCTACCGAGGTGCTAGAGTCCGCCTTGCTACTTCGCAATTACTAGTGACCTCAGAAATGAAAGCAGGGCACATGTTCATCGCCACCCTCGTCGTCTCGGTTCTGCTCGCTGTCGCACTCACGTTCTCCGCGATCGGAAAACTGACGAAGAATCCCTCCGTCGTCCCGATGCTCGAGCAGGTCGGGGTTCCCGCCGACAAGATCCCGTGGCTCGCCTACCTCGAGATCCTCGGTGCCGTCGGCCTCCTGGTCGGCTTGGTCATCTGGCCGATCGGCGTCGCTGCCGCCGTCGGCGTCATCCTCTACTTCGTCGGAGCCGTCGTCGCGCACCTGCGCGCCGGGGACAAAGACTTCGCACCCGCCGCCGGACTGGCCGTGTTCTCCGTCGTCGCGCTGGTTCTACGGGTGCTCAGCGCCTGACCAGTCGTAATCCATCTGGCCCGCGGTGGCGAGAGCATGATCGGCTCCCGACCACCGCGCGACCAGATGCAACGCCAGATCCAGACCGGCACTGATACCAGCCGACGTCGCCAGATCGCCGTGATCGATGTACCGAACACCCTCGTGAACGACGAGCGCGGGCCACCGTTCGCGCAGCAGTTCCAAGTCCTCCCAGTGCGTGGTGACCGGACGCCCGTCGAGCAGTCCCGCAGCCGCGAGCACGAACGCACCGGTGCACACCGACGCGACCAACTCGGCGGTGGGCCGAAGACCCTGCAGCCACTGCAGAACGCTGCCGTTCGCCTCGACTGCGTCCACGACGCCACCGGGAACCAGGACGAGGTCGTAGGGCCGTGGGTCGTCGATCGTGGTGTCGACGCCGATCCTCATTCCGCCCCGAGCAACAGCTGCCCTGTCGTCGATCCCGACGAGCGTCACCTCGAACGGCGCTGCGCTGCCTGCACGTTCGGCCACCCGGTTGGCCACCGAGAACACCTCGAACGGTCCGCACGCGTCGAGTACCTCGACATCGTCGAACAACAGAATGGCAATGCTTCTGGTCATTTTCTTCCTCAACTGCTCGTGGTGGAGACGATGACGGGCACCATGACCGCGGCCATCACTGCGGCATTGACGTCCGAGACGGCCTTGCGCACAGCCGCGCCGGCCCACTCCCCCTCGGCGATCTCCTTCGCGCGCCGCTTCAGCAGCTTCTTGTCCGCATCCTCGATCACCTTGTGTGTCAGATCCACCGCCGAGATCAACGAGATCAACGCAGCCGTGTGCGGCGACGGCGTCGTCCCGTCCACCAGTGCGCTGCGTAGCGCGTCTCGCAGCACCTTCTCACGCGAGGTGTCCTGGGCAGGCCACGTCGTCGTCGGGAATAACCCCCACACCTTCTCCTTCTTCTCCGTGACGCAACCCTGTGCGACGAGTCGCGCAGCCAGTTCCTTCGCCAGATTCTTCTGCGACTTCTCGATCACCTTCTGCGGCTTCATCGGCCGCGACGCCGACGCGACCAGATCGAACACTCGACGCAAAAACTCATCTTCCGGCCTCGAGCCTGCGACGACCACGTGATCCTTCTCGATCTGCTCGTCCGGGCCGGTGATGCGCAGCGACCCGGTCATGGCGAGCTCGACGACCAGCGCACCTGCCAGTACCCGTGGCAACTTCGTGCTGTCGGCCAGCGGCTTGCCCGAGTCGTCGTCGAGCAACAGCAACAGCAGGTCCTCCGCGATCAAGGTCATGACGCGAGGCTACTCAGAATGTACGGGTAGTTGTATGCCAGCAGTTGTTCGAGAATCGCTATGTCCACATCGACGAGCTTGTTCACGTACAGGCAACCCGCTCCTCGCTTGTGCTTTCCCAGCCGTTCGAGCAAGCTCTCCGACTCCGGGGCGTACGTGGCGCCGTACACCGACAGATTCGCCTTGCGCGGTGAGAACCCGACGACGAAGTACTCTCCCCGGCGGCCACTGCCCGTCGTGTATCGATAGCTTCCGAAACCCACCATCGTCGGACCCCACATCACCGCCGGCTGTCCGGTGACGCGGGCCATGATCTCGGCGAGCGCGAACCCGTCCGCACGGCGAACCGGGTGCTCCACAGCCGCCAGGAAATCCTCGGCCGATACGTCGGTGGGGCGCGTCAGATTCTCGTTCAATTGATCAGGGCCTGCCAGTTCGACGGCACCCGCTCACGCGGACCGGGAACCGTCTGATCGAGTGGACGATGTTGCGGCGGAGCCAGTTCCGGCCCGTCGTACATCTGCTCGTCCTGGTAGTTGTAGAACCATTCCTCGCCGGGCTCGTAGCTGCGCACGAACTGGTGCCGGGTGGACTCTGCATGTTTGCTGGCATGCTGCGACGGCGAGGAATCGCAACATCCGATGTGCCCGCACTGCGCGCACCGCCGCAGATGTACCCACCACCCCTGCGTCTGCGTGCACTCCACACAACCCGGTCCCGACGGCGGAATCTTCGGGTCGATGCCTTCGATGGTCATGGTTCCTCCTCGATTGCAGGGTCGACGGGCAACCGCACGACGAATCGTGTGTCACCGGGTTCGGACACCAACCGCAGCTCACCCTGATGCTTGTTCACCACGATGCGCCACGAGATGTCCAGGCCGAGCCCCGTGCCCTCGCCGACCGGCTTGGTGGTGAAGAATGGCTCGAAAATGCGCGACCGAATCTCCTGCGGCACACCGGGTCCGGTGTCGCAGATCTCGATCTGGACCTGATCCTCGTCCAACGACGTCCGCACCGTCAGCACCCCCTTCTCCTCGGGGGTAGCCGCCATCGCCTGCACGGCATTGTCGATCAGATTGGTCCACACCTGGTTGAGTTCGGCGGCATAGGCCGGGATCGGCGGCACCGCGGGGTCGTAGTCCTTGACCACCGTGATGTCGTCACCGATCTTGCGGCCCAACATGATCAGGGTGCTGTCCAACAGTTCGCGCACATCCACCGTTCGATACGGCGCACGATCCATCTGCGAATACTGCTTCGCGGCACCGACGAGCGTGGAGATGCGCGTGGTCGAATCCGAGATCTCGTTCATCAACAACTCGGTTTCGACGGTGTAGTTGAGCCACCGAATTGCGCCCTCGAGCAACGCTGGATCGTCGACCGTCGCGGAAACCCGATCGAGCCACGGCACGTCGAGACCGGCCGAGACGAATGTCGGAGCCAGATCCCAACCGTCACCGATGCCCTTGCCCTCGAACCACTCTCCCAGTTCGTCCTCACGGTCCGACGCCTCCATCGCGGTCAGCTTCGGAGCCTTGGCCACGAGTTCCACGGCCTCGTTCTGCAGTCCGACCAGATGCGCCATGCTGCCGCGATCGAGGGTGCCGCCGGCGATCATCGCCAACTTCTGCCGCATGTGCGCCACCCGATCACGCAGCGCCGATGTCGCCCGTACCGCAGCCGCCGCCGGATTGTTCAGCTCGTGCGTCAACCCGGCCGACAGAGAACCCAACGCCAACAAGCGTTCTCGCTGTTCCACTATCTGCTTGGTGTTCTGATTGCCGAAGAACAATCCCTCGAGCAGATGCAACGCCATCGGGAACCATTCCCGCACGATGGACGCGAAGCACTCGGCGTCGAGCACGAAGAACCGGGAGCGCTCGGTCACCCGCATCGAACCCTGGTACGTCTGCGGCACTCGATCACCCAGGTACGCCTGCCACGCACCCGCGTACACCCCGCGTTGCGAGGTTCGATTGACCACCAGATCCTCGCCGCCGGAGAGCTTCGAGAGCACGACGGCCCCCTCCATCAGAACGTAGAAGCACGTCGCCGGATCCCCTTCCGCGTAGACCGGTCCCGGCTCGATCGTTTCGATGCGCCCGTCTCGGCACAACTCCGCCAACTGCGCGTCGGTGAGCTGCTCGAACAGGAACAGCGTCCGTAACTCCTCCGGGTCACATGCGGGCGTGTTCTGCGTCTGTTCGGTCATGGGTTCGCCAGATATCTGTGCACCAACATCACGGCCATCGCTCCCTCTCCGACCGCCGACGCGACGCGTTTGGCCGAGTCGGATCGCACGTCACCGGCAGCGAACACACCCGGCACACTCGTTTCGAGGTGGTGTGGGAGACGGGCAGGCGTCCACCCGGCAGGCCCGCGCCCGTCGACGACGAGATCCGGCCCGGTGACCACGAATCCATGCTCGTCCCGCACGAGAACCCCGTCGAGCCACTCGGTGCGCGGCGCCGCACCGATGAACAGGAACAGGTACTGCGCGTCGACCGTCGTCGTCTCCTCGGTCGCTCGGTTGTGCAGCGTGATCGACTCGAGGTGACCGTCTCCCGCTACGCCGACGACCTCGGTGCACGGCCGCACGCTGATCTTCGGGTTCTCCTCGATCTGCTTGATCAGGTAGTACGACATCGACGCTTCGAGCGAGGTGGCCCGGATCAGAATGGTGACCGACTTGGCCCCGCGCGAGAGATACACCGCCGCCTGACCGGCCGAGTTCGCCCCACCCACGATGTAGACGTCCTGCTCGGCGCAGCGCGCGGCCTCCGTCATCGCCGATCCGTAGAACACGCCGCGTCCGGTGAAGTCGTCGATTCCGGGTGCGTCCAAACGCCTGTAAGCGACACCGGTGGACAGGATGATCGTCTGCGCGCTGATGCTGCGGCCGTCGGCGAATCGCACTGTGCGCGCAGCACCGTTTGCTTCGAGGCCGACGACGTCCTGGGTGGTGACCACCTCGGCACCGAACTTCAGTGCCTGACGACGAGCCCGCTCGGCGAGCTGAGCTCCCGAGACCCCGTCGGGGAAACCCAGGTAGTTCTCGATCCGTGAACTCTGTCCGGCCTGACCGCCCGTCGCGGTCCGCTCGATCAGGGTGGTCCGCAGGCCTTCGGACGCGCCGTACAGCGCGGCTCCGAGTCCGGCCGGACCGCCACCGATGACGACCAGATCGTAGAACTCCTCCGACGGCGAGACAGTCAGACCGAGCCGATCACCGAGTTCGGCATCGGACGGTTCGATCAGCGCGGCGCCCTCGGTGGTGATGACCACCGGCAGCCGTCCGTCGTCCACACCTGCCGCAGCCAAGAGCCGCGCCCCCTCGGCCTCGTCGGACATGTACCAGCGATACGGCAGCTGGTTGCGAGCGAGGAACTCGCGGATCTCCGACGAACGCGCCGACCAGCGGTGGCCGACGATCTTGGTGTCCTCGACGGCTCGGGGGTCGTACGCACACCAGGCCTCGAGCTGGGCGTCGAGCACGGGGTAGAGCTTTTCCTCGGGCGGATCCCACGGCTTGAGCAGGTAGTAGTCGAGATCGACGACGTTGATCGCGTCGATCGCGGCGTCGGTGTCCGCGTATGCGGTGAGAAGAATGCGACGGGCCGCCGGAAAGATGTCCATGGCCTGCTCGAGAAATTCCATGCCGCTCATCTGCGGCATGCGGTAGTCGGCCAACAGAATGGCGACGGGGGTACCGCGCAGCGCGAGTTCTTTCAACGCGTCGAGAGCGCCTGCACCGGACTCCGCCCGCACGATGCGGTACTGCTCCCCGTAGCGCCGACGTAGGTCGCGGGCGACCGACCTCGACACTCCTGGGTCGTCGTCGACGCTGAGAATGACCGGTTTCATGACCCTCCAGAACTGGTGCTCATCAACGACATGAGCATGCCACCGCGTCACCCCGAATGGGAGGCAAGCGGGCCTGGAAAGAGCGGGGTCAGATTCGGCCGCGTCGAATCAGGTCGAGTTCCTGCGGGGTGAGGAGCCGTTCGAGCTTCTCGGCGGGCCACGTACGCGGGCTCCCGCTCATCCTGGCGGTTTTCAACAGGGGTAGATCACTGCTGGTACGACGCATTATCGACTGTAATTTCACGGTGGATCACTCCGAACAATTTCTTCGTTGGTCCCGACACTCCGCTTGCTACATCGATCAGTGTCCGCCCGGTGTTAACGCCTCGGTGGGATCTCGTGCGGCGTTTCGCAGCTCGAGACAGTTTCCTGCGCCTACGGTCGGGGTAAACGGCTGCCCAAATCAACTGATCGGGGAACGTTCGTGAACACGTCGGGAAATTCTGTGGCCAGTTCCGTGCAGAACAACGGAGCATTCGAGAAAGCAGCGCGCGCCGGTCACTTCGTCAGCGGAGTGCTGCACATTCTGATCGGATACATCGCCGTCCGGTTGGCGTTCGGCCAGGCCGGCAACGCAGACCAGTCCGGCGCACTCGCCGAACTGGCCGAGAAGCCCGGCGGAAAGATCGCGCTCTGGGTGGCGGTGGTGGCTTTCGTGGCGCTGGCGCTGTGGCGCATCGTCGAAGCGATCGTCGGCAAGAAATCCGACGCCGACGCCGGTAGTGCCATGGATCGTCTCAAAGCAGGCGCGCTGGCCGTCGTCTACATCGCGTTCGCCTTCTCGACCTACGGCTTCGCCACCGGCTCGGGCAAGTCCAGCGGACAACAGAACGCGGGCTGGTCGGCCCGACTGATGGAATCCGGCGGCGGCAAGCTCGTGCTCATCGCCGTCGCGCTGGTCGTCATCGGAGTCGGCGGATACCACGTCTACAAGGGCGTCTCGAAGAACTTCCTCGACGATCTCGAAGGACACCAGAGCGGGGCCGTCGTCAAACTCGGCATCGCCGGATACGCAGCCAAAGGCGCTGCCCTCGTCGGAGCCGGACTCCTCGTCGTGGTGGCAGTTCTGCAGTCCGATCCGTCCAAGGCCACCGGCATCGACGGTGCTCTCAAGACTCTCGGCTCGCAGCCGTACGGTCAGGTCCTGTTGATCCTCGCCGGCGTGGGCATCGCGCTCTACGGGCTCTACGCCTTCGTATTGGCTCGCTTCGCTCGCATGTGAGCGAAACTTCGTAGCCTGCTACGAGTTTCCGTTCACCTGTGGAAGGTTGCTCGATCACCGTGGATCGAACAACTCGTCGACGCTGACCTCGAACAGCCGGGCCAGGCGGAACGCGAGAGAGAGCCGCGGGTCGAAGTGGCCCTTCTCGATCGAGATGATCGTCTGCCTGCTGACGCCGACCGCGTCGGCGCACTGCTGTTGTGACAAACCGGCAGCAGTGCGCAGCCGGTGCACGTGATTCGAAGTCACCGCTGCGTACGCGAGACGACCAGGTACCGCACGGCCACGTCGGCCATGGCCAACACCAGAAACGCGACTACCGGAACCAACTCCGTGTCGAGTATCGCCGAGGCAGCCGACGCGAGGCCGAGTGCGATCATCAGGTCGAAGAAGGCACCGGACGACGCGTGCTGCAACCACTGGAACTCGACGGAATCCTCCGGATTCTCCGGCATCTTCGGTGATCGTTGCGGAACCAATGTCCACATCGCGCCGACGAGGGCAGGGGCCACCGCCGCGGCGAACACCAGACCTACCTGCCACCCGCCTTCTTCTCGCACCGATGCGGCGACGATCCCGATACCGGCGGCGAGGGCAGTTCCGAGAACTGTTGCGGACACTCGTGACAGTCCGACCCTCATGACAACCTCCCGTGCGTGTACGAGTTCTTTGACATATCACCCCCATTCGATTCCGATGTCAAACTTCTCTTACATTCCCCGTCGCCCCGTTTCGCTATGAGCTCCGACACACATATGCTGTGACCGATTTGTCGTAACGTTCAGTCACACATACCTGGAGGCCCACGTTGAGCAAGACTCTCGAAGCCACGATCGACATCGCCGCGAGCCCCGAGACCGTCTGGTCGATCGTGTCCGATCTGCAGCGCATGGGCGAGTGGAGCCCGCAGTGCAAGAAGATGAAGGTCTTCGGCGGACCGGTCGGCAAGGGCACCAAGACGCTCAACGTCAACCGCAAGGGGATGCTCGTCTGGCCGACCACCGCCAAGGTCGTCACCTTCGAACCCAACCGCGAACTCGCGTTCCGCGTCGTGGAGAACAAGACGATCTGGTCCTACACGCTCACTCCCACCGCGACCGGAACAACCGTCGTCGAGAAGCGGGAGGCACCGACGGGCACCACGGCAGTGTCGTCACTGCTGGTCAAGCGCATCCTCGGGGGCATCGACGAGTTCGACGTCGAACTCGTCGAGGGCATGAACAAGACCCTGCGTCGAATCAAGGCCGAGAGCGAGAAGTCCAGCCAGAAATAACTTTTCTCAGGAATGTTTCAGGTTTGTTTCCCGCGGGCATCCGTCGTTTCGACAAGCAACAAACACGAACGGAAAGTGGGGGCACCCTATGTTGGGACTCGGATTTGTAGGCTGGATCATCATCGGCGGACTCGCCGGCTGGATCGGTAGCAAGATCATGAAGACGGATGCTCAGATGGGCATCATCCTGAACATCGTCGTCGGCATCGTCGGCGGCCTCCTGGGCGGCTTCCTGCTCAGCACGTTCCTCGACGTCGAGGGCGGCGGAATCATCTTCAGCTTCATCACCTGCCTGCTCGGCGCGTGCATCCTGCTGTTCCTGGTCAAGCTCGTGACGGGCCGCAGCCGCGTCTGATCTCACTCGCACCTCTCGACTGCCGGGGCCCTCACGTACGCTGTGATGGCTCCGGCAGTCGCGTGTTGACGCACGATTCGCTCGCAGCACCACGACCTACCGACACCTGTCCGACAAAAGTTAGAGGAGACCGTGGCACGCCGTCCCGCCCCGATTGGTCAACCGCCCCGCACCGGAGCGGCTCACATCGTCGACTTGGTCCGTGAAACGATTCCACCGCTACACCCCGCAGGGCTGCCGTTCGTCGGCGGTCCGCTGGCCGTCGCCGTTCTCGGTCGACGCTCCAAGTGGGTCCGCAACGCCGGCCTCGTTGCCGCCGGAGCCTGCGCCACCTTCTTCCGCCACCCGTCGCGAGTGCCGCCGAATCGCCCCGGCGTCGTCGTCGCTCCCGCCGACGGCCTGGTCACACTCGTCGACACTGCCGTTCCTCCGGCCGAGCTCGCTCTCGGCTCCGAGCCGGTCCCGCGCGTCAGCATCTTCCTCTCCGTCCTCGACGTCCACGTACAGCGTGTTCCCGTCGCCGGAAAAGTCGTGGAAGTGGTGCACCGTCGCGGTCAGTTCAAATCCGCCGACCTCGCCGAGGCCAGCGAGGTCAACGAGCGCAACAGCATGCACATCAGAACCGCTTCCGGTCAGGATGTCGCCGTCGTGCAGATCGCCGGCCTGATTGCGCGACGCATCATCAACAACGCCAAGGTCGGCGACACCTTGTCGATCGGCGACACCTACGGACTGATCCGATTCGGATCCCGCGTGGACACCTACTTCCCGGCGGGCACCACCCTGCTGGTCGAACGCGGCCAGCGGGCCGTCGGTGCCGAAACAGTGCTCGCCGAGCTCTCGCAGTAGAAACCGACATGATCACCAGACGCGCCAAGCCACCTGCTGCCATTCGTCTGCTCCCGTCCGTCGTCACGATTCTCGCGCTGTGCTCCGGCCTGTCCGCGGTCAAGTTCGCCCTCGACGGCCAGCTCGGTACCGCGCTCGCCATGATCGGTGCCGCTGCGATCCTCGATGCGTTGGACGGTCGCATCGCCCGATTGCTCGACGCCACCAGCAAGATCGGTGCCGAACTGGATTCGCTGTCCGACGCCATCTCGTTCGGTGTCGCCCCGGCGCTGGTGCTGTACGTGACACTGCTCGAGGGCAGCAGCGGCGGCTGGATCGTGGCGCTGGTCTACGCGGTGAGCATCGTGCTCCGCCTCGCGCGCTTCAACACTCTGCTCGACGAGGACGACACTCCCGCTTACGCGCGCGAGTACTTCACCGGTGTTCCCGCACCGGCCGGAGCGCTCATCGCCATGGCACCGATCGCGGGTTTCGAGCAGTTCGGCGACGGCTGGTGGGCCTCGTTCTACGTCGTCGCCGGATGGGCGATCCTCACCGCCGGTCTCATCGTCAGCCGCATCCCCACGCTCGCGCTCAAGACGGTCTCGGTGCCGCCGCGACTGGCCGCGATCCTGCTGGTGCTCGTCGCACTGCTCGCAGCCGCGCTCATCACGTTCCCGCTGATCCTGCTGATGGGCCTGGTGTTGGCCTACCTGGTGCACATCCCGTTCGCGGTGCGCTCGCAGCGGTGGACCGCCGCGCGCCCGTACACCTGGGACGCCAAGCCGGCCGAGCGCCGCGCCGAGCGTCGGGCCATCCGCCGCGCTCCTGGAAATGCGCGCCGGTCGCAAGCTCGTCTGGGACTGCGTCGGCCTCGTAGCTGATCCGCGCGCAGCCGACCCGTTAGTGTGGCTGTGGTGACCGAATCTCGCTCGACGACGCCTGAGCTCGTTCTCACTGCCCGCCTCAACACCTCGGCGGCCGATGCCCGACGCGGCGTCGTGCGCCTGCATCCGGAAGTCCTTGCGGCTCTGGGCCTGCGGGAATGGGATGCGGTGTCGCTCATTGGTTCTCGTCGCACAGCCGCCGTCGTCGCCTCGGCTCCGGAGGGATCACCTCAGGGCACCGCGTTGCTGGACGACGTGACGCTCTCCAACA
>NZ_LVCU01000131.1:0-645 GCF_001647185.1 Rhodococcus sp. EPR-147 | reverse complement strand
CACCGAGCTGTTGACGGTCTCGGCCGTCGACCCGTCGAATGAGCCGGTGAGTGTGCAACCCAATTCGGCGGTCGGGTGGGGCTCCGGCACCGTCGCTGCCTCGGCATCCGCACCTGTGTCAGCGCCACAGAAAGCCACGGCGGCCAGAGTGAGCGCAGCCGATCTGGTGGGAGTGAGCGCGCAGGCGGCCAAGCTGACCGAGTGGCTGCGGCTGGCGTTGGACGAGTCGGAATTGCTGGCAACGCTCGGCGCATCGCCGCATCTGGGGGTGTTGATCACCGGACCGGGTGGGGTCGGCAAGGCGACGTTGGCGCGCGCGGTCGTCGGTGAACGCGCATGCGTCGTGCTGGACGGACCGTCGATCGGCGCGCTCGAGGCGTCGGCCCGGGTCGATCGCGTCACCGCGGCAGTGGACGAACTCGCCGGTTCCGGGGTTCTGCTCATCACCGACGTCGACGCGTTGTTGCCCTCCGAGCCCGAACCGGCGTCCACGTTCGTCCTCGATGTATTGCGCCGGGCCGTCGACACTCCGGGTCTCGCCCTGATCGCGACGACGGCCCATCCGGAGGCGACCGATCCCAGACTGCGCGGTCAGGACCTGTGCGATCGTGAACTCACCCTGATCCTGCCCGACGCGGCAGGCCG
>NZ_LVCU01000130.1:0-15090 GCF_001647185.1 Rhodococcus sp. EPR-147 | reverse complement strand
GTCGCCGATCTGGCCGCCCTGACGCGGGAGGCGGCGCTGCGGGCAGCGGCGCGCGCATCGAACGATTCGGCCGCGGCCTCGTTGACGCAGGACGATCTGGTGGGCGCTCTTCAGGTCATTCGCCCGCTGTCGCGTTCGGGAAGCGAAGAACTGGCGATCGGTAGTCTCACGCTCGACGACGTCGGCGACATGGTGGAGACCAAGCAGGCACTCACCGAGGCGGTACTGTGGCCGCTGCGTCACCCGGATTCGTTCGCGCGATTGGGAATCGAGCCGCCGCGGGGAGTTCTTCTGTACGGTCCGCCCGGCTGCGGCAAGACGTTCCTCGTGCGCGCACTGGCCAGCTCCGGGCAGCTCAGCGTGCACTCGGTCAAGGGCGCGGAGCTGATGGACAAATGGGTCGGCTCCTCGGAAAAGGCTGTCCGAGAACTCTTTCAACGCGCCCGGGATTCCGCTCCCTCGCTGATCTTCCTGGACGAAGTGGATGCTCTCGTGCCCCGACGCGGCCAGAGCTCGGATTCCGGCGTCGGCGATCGAGTCGTCGCGGCGCTGCTGACCGAACTCGACGGCGTCGAACCGTTGCGTGACGTCGTCGTACTCGGGGCAACCAACCGACCCGATCTGATCGATCCCGCACTGCTGCGGCCGGGCCGACTCGAGCGTCTGGTGTTCGTGCCGCCGCCGGATTCCGATGCCCGCGTGGACATCCTGAGGGCGTCGGGCAAATCCATCCCGCTCGCCGAGGACGTGGATCTGGAGTCGTTGGCGCGCGACCTCGACGGCTACTCCGCGGCCGACTGCGCGGCGTTGCTGCGCGAGGCCGCGTTGACGGCGATGCGTCGGTCGATGGATGCAGCCGACGTCACCGCCGCCGATGTCGCCGCCGCTCGGGCGACGGTCAGACCGTCACTCGATCCCGAGCAGGTGGCGCATCTGCGGGCCTACGGGTCGTGAGCGGAAACTCGTAGCAGGCTACGAGTTTCCGCTCACCTGCGGCGCAGCCGCTCTCACTTCCAGCGGCCGAGGATTTCCTCTGCCCGCTTGGCCAGTTCCATCTGGAAGATCGGGCCGAAGCTGATGCGACCCACGCCCAGGGAGGCGAAGTGCGACAGGTCGCCTTCGGCCGGGTTGGCGATGGCGTTGATCGGCAGCGGGAGTTCCTCGGCGAGACGCTTGTAGTCCGCGTCGTTGTGGAAGCCGACGGGGTAGAGCGAGTCGGCACCGGCTGCGGCGCACAGCTTCAACCGGGCGATGGCTCGGTCGACGCGGTCGCTCTCGTCGCCGATTGCCTTGACGAACAGGTCGGTGCGGGCGTTGATGACCACGTGGACGTCGGTGGCGTCGGATGCTGCGCGCAGTGCTCCGACGAAGTCTGCGTGTTCCTGCGCTTCGCGGAGGCGTCCGCCTTCGCTGTGCACGGTGTCCTCGATGTTGAGGCCGACGGCTCCGGCAGAGATCAGTCCGTCGATGAGTCGCTTGGGGTCCTCGCCGTAGCCGGATTCGATGTCGACCGAGAGCGGAACGTCGACGGCTGCGGAGATCTGCGAGATGCGGGTGAGCAGTTCGTCGAAGGTGATGCCCTCGTTGTCGGGCTTGCCGATGGAGTCCGAGACGGGGTGGCTTCCGACGGTCAGCGCGGCGAACCCGGCGGAGACGGCGAGGTTGGCAGACCAGGCGTCCCACACCGTCGGCAACACGACCGGGTTGCCCGGCTTGTGCAGCTCGAGCAGGGTGGTGGCTTTCTGGGACAGGTTCGTCATGAGACTCCTTCGCGGTGACTGACAGAGAACGTACGTTCTCTCTACGACCAACATACGCGCTTCAGTCGATCAAATCGAGCGCTTTCATCCGGTCGAACACCATCAGCGATCCCGGAGCGACGTCCGGCATGGCGGCGTACTCGTCGCGGGTGAAGTACCTGATCTCTGCGATCTCGCTGGTCGGCGTCGGCTCGGTCGCCAGATCGGCGAGGAAACACGTGATCTCGAGCGGGGTTCCTGCCGGGTGCCCCCAGGCCTCACATTCGAACACCCCGAGGAGCCGGGCGTCCGTCACCGCTGCATCGAGCTCTTCCCTGATCTCGCGATGCAGTGCTTGCTCGGGCGTCTCGCCCGGGTCGATCTTTCCGCCCGCCATGTAGAACGCGGATTTTCCGGCCGATCGGGTCTGGATCATTCGACGATCTCGGACGTACGCCAGCCCGGCGGTCCGAATGAGCCTCGGATCGGTCACCGACGCGCTCCCCTCACTCACGGACCCGCACCGTTCTGTACCGCCTGGCACGCCGCCTACCTCGCAAAGTAAAGTGGACAACGACAACTCGCGGCTGCCGCTCGGCAACCGGTTCATTATTTCTCAAAGCTTCACATCGAACTTCACACGGACTTCGCACACCCTACTCATCGCCGCCCTACGACCACCGCTCGGTTTCACCGCCGATGCGACCGAGACGACGGAGTGATTTTTGCTCGCCATTCTTCTTGCGCATGCCGCCGCCGCGCTGCTCGCGCCACTGTTCGTCCGCTGGTGGGGTCGCAATGCCTTTTTCCCACTCGCGCTCGTACCCCTGCTCAGCCTGATCTGGGTGTTCGGCAACTGGGGAACCAAACAGAAACTGAACATCGAATGGGTCCCTGGCCTGTCGATGAACATCGACATGCGGTTCGACTCTCTCGCGGCCATCATGTCGCTGCTGGTTCTCGGCATCGGCGCACTGATTCTGCTCTACTGCGCGCGTTACTTCGAGGACGACGAGCCTCGGCTCGGGCTGTTCGCCGCCGAAATGGTCGCGTTCTCCGGTGCGATGTTCGGCCTCATCACCAGCGACAACATGCTGGTGCTCTACATCTTCTGGGAAATCACGACGGTCCTGTCGTTCCTGCTCGTCGGCCACTACGCCGAGCGTGCGTCGAGCAGACGAGCGGCCACCCAGGCACTGCTCGTCACCACCGCGGGTGGCCTGGCGATGCTGGTCGGCATCATCATCCTCGGCCAGGTGTCCGGCACCTACAACCTCTCCGAGCTGGTCGCGAACGCGCCGGGCGGCTGGTTGCCCGGTGTCGCGATCGTGCTGGTCCTCATCGGCGCACTGAGCAAGTCGGCCATCGTGCCACTGCACTTCTGGCTCCCCGGAGCCATGGCCGCCCCGACACCGGTCAGCGGCTACCTTCACGCCGCTGCCATGGTCAAAGCGGGCATCTACCTGGTGGCGCGCCTGGCCCCGGGGTTCGCCGATTCCGGCCCGTGGCGCGCCACGGTGATCAGCCTCGGACTGCTGTCGATGATCCTGGCCGGGTGGCGCGCTCTGCGCGCATTCGACCTCAAGCTGATCCTCGCGTTCGGCACCGTCAGCCAGCTCGGCTTCCTCATGGTGTTGGTCGGCATCGGCTCGGAGAAGGCGATGCTCGCCGGCCTGACGATGGTGATCGCCCACGCGATGTTCAAAGCGGCGCTGTTCATGGTCGTCGGCATCATCGATCACACCACCGGCACCCGCGACATCCGCAAACTTGCTCACCTGGGCAAGAAGGCTCCCTGGCTCGCCGCGATAGCCGCGCTGGCCGCGGCCAGCATGGCCGGACTTCCGCCGATGCTCGGGTTCGTCGGCAAGGAGACGGCGTTATCGGCCGTGATCAGCACGCCGACGCTCGATCCCACGGTCGCGGCCGTCGTCGTCGCAGGCCTGGTGATCGGCTCGATACTCACGGTCACCTACAGCATTCGGTTCGTCTGGGGCGCGTTCGCGCGCAAGCAGCTCAAGCGAGCGAGTCCGTCGGTCAAGGCGATGCACGCGCCGGCCGCACTGTTCCTCGCCGCACCCGCCTTCCTGGCGGTGCTCGGTCTGGTCGCCGGGTTCGCATCCTCGGTCGTCGACCACATCGTCAGTCCCTACGCTCGCACCCTCCCGTCGTACGGCCAGGAGCCCTACCACCTGGCCCTCTGGCACGGTTTCAATCTTCCGCTCGCGCTGACCGTCGTCGTCGTCACCGGTGGTGTCGGGTTGTTCATCGCGCATCGGGTGGTCAACCGGCTCAAGTTCGAGCATCCTCCGCTCGGCAACGCAGACCGCATCTACGACAACGTGCTCAAGTCCATGGACACCCTGTCGATCCGCCTCACCGGCACCACGCAGCGCGGTTCGCTCCCTCTCACTCAGGGCACGATCCTGCTGACGCTGGTGCTGCTGCCGATGATCGTGCTGATCCTCGGCGCAGAACCGGACTTGGACTACACCCTGTGGAACAACCCGTTGCAGCTGATCATCGGGGCCATCATGATCGCGGGTGGCCTCGGAGCCACGGTGATGCGCAACCGCTTGGCCAGTGTCATTCTCGTCGGTCTCACCGGCTACGGCTGCGGAGTCATCTTCGCCATCCACGGTGCCCCGGACCTGGCGCTGACCCAGTTCCTCGTCGAGACCTTGACCCTCGTGATGTTCGTGCTCGTCCTGCGCAAGCTCCCGGCCGAGGTCGACGACCGGGGTTCGGCCGGATCGCGTGGACCTCGCGCGGTGCTCGCCGTCGCCGTCGGGGCGACCGTGAGCATCCTGGGTGCGTTCGCGATGAACGCCCGAAACACAGACCCGGTGTCGCTGCTCCTGCCGGACGCCGCATACAACCTGGGCGACGGCCAGAACGTCATCAACGTGATCCTCGTGGACATCCGCGCCTGGGACACTCTCGGCGAGATCTGCGTCCTGCTCGTCGCGGCTACTGGCGTGGCGAGCCTGGTCTTCCGCAACCGCCGGTTCGGTAGCGCTCCGCGGGTGTCCGACGCCCCCTCGTCGTCCTCCGATGCGAACTACGCGGCGGAGACGACGTGGCTGCTCGGCGGCGATCTGATCGATCCGCGTCATCGCTCGTTGATTCTCGAGGTCACGACGCGATTGATCTTCCCGACGATCATGGTGCTCTCGATCTACTTCTTCTTCTCCGGTCACAACGCTCCCGGAGGCGGTTTCGCCGGTGGTCTCACCGCCGGCCTGGCTCTGGTGCTGAGGTACTTGGCCGGTGGCCGCTACGAGCTCGGTGAGACAGTTCCGATCGACGCCGGAAAGATCCTTGGACTCGGCTTGATCTTCGCGGCCGGAACCGCGGTGGCGTCGATGTTCCTCGGAGCCCCGGCGTTGTCCTCGGCGACGTTGGAGGTGACGTTGCCGATCCTCGGCGACATCAAGTTGGTCACCGCATTGTTCTTCGACCTCGGTGTGTATCTCATCGTGGTCGGGTTGGTACTCGACGTGCTCCGTAGTCTCGGCGCGCGTCTCGACGCACAGGTGGAAATGCAGAGCCAAGGCCGAGTGAGCGCCCCATGACCGCTGATCTCGGAATGCTCGTCATTGTCGGTGTCCTCATCGCGGCGGGTGTGTATCTGCTGCTCGAGCGCAGTATCACCAAGATGCTGCTGGGCCTGCTACTCGTCGGCAACGGCGTCAACCTGCTCATGCTCACGATCGCCGGCCCTGCGGGAGCCCCGCCCATCGTGGGTCGGGACAACGCGGTGAACCAGGAGATGGCGGACCCGCTGGCCCAGGCGGTGATCCTGACGGCAATCGTCATCACGATGGGAATCGCGGCGTTCGTGCTGGCTCTGGCCTACCGGTCGTTCACCCTCAATACCAAGGACGACGTCGAGAACGACCCCGAGGACACCAAGGTGTCCCGGCGCCGCTCGATGGCCGAGGCCCCCGACCGCGACCGCTCGGACGACCCGGTGACGGGCGAGCCGAGCTTCGGCGGCGACGCATTCGACTCGAAGGGCAACCCCATTCCGCTCGAGGAGATCAGAAACCTCGAGGATCTCGAGTGCTACGAGGATCTGCACGACGGTGATTTCGACAACGACGACGACAACCCGCAGCTGCGCGGGCTGGACGGACTCGACACCGCCGAGAAGGACGACAGCCGCCCAGATGAGAAGGGAGACCACGCATGACGATCTCCCCCGCAGTGATCGACGTTCTGACTCCGCTGCCGGTACTGATTCCGATGCTCGCCGCCGCGTCGACCCTGGTGCTGGGGCGACGGCCTCGCGCTCAGCGATTCATCACCATCGTCGCGCTCACCGCGGTGGGCGCGATCTCGTCGGTGATGCTCTATCTCGCCGATCGCGACGGCACCAGCGCACTGCAGGTCGGCGGTTGGGATTCCCCGCTCGGCATCTCCCTCGTGGTGGACCGTCTGTCGGCGATGATGCTCGTCGTCTCGTCCATCGTGCTGCTGGCCGTCATGGTCTACTCGATCGGCCAGGGCATCCGCGACGGTAGCGAGAATCAGCCCGTCTCGATCTTCCTGCCGACCTACCTCGCGTTGACCGCAGGTGTCTGCAACGCGTTCCTTGCAGGCGACCTGTTCAACCTGTTCGTCGGCTTCGAGGTGCTGCTCGCGGCCTCGTTCGTGTTGCTGACACTCGGCGCGAGTGCCGACCGCGTGCGTGCGGGCGTGTCGTACGTGATGGTGTCGATGGTGTCCTCGCTGATCTTCCTGATCGGCATCGCGCTGGTCTACGCAGCCACCGGGACGCTGAACCTGGCCCACATCGCGGTACGCATGGACGACATCACCCCAGGAACCAGAACCGCGATCTTCGCGGTTCTACTGGTCGCGTTCGGCATCAAGGCCGCGGTGTTCCCGCTCTCGACGTGGCTGCCCGACTCGTATCCCACCGCCCCGGCACCGGTCACCGCCGTGTTCGCCGGCCTGCTGACGAAAGTCGGTGTGTACGCGATCATCCGCGCGCACACCCTGCTGTTCCCCGACGGCTCACTCGACAACGTACTGATGGTCTGCGGCCTGCTGACGATGCTCGTCGGCATCCTCGGCTCCATAGCACAGAGCGACATCAAGCGACTGTTGTCGTTCACCCTCGTCAGCCATATCGGCTACATGATCTTCGGCGTCGCTCTGTCGACACAATCGGGATTGTCCGGCTCGATCTATTACGTCGCCCACCACATTCTGGTGCAGACGACGCTGTTCCTCGTCGTTGGTCTCATCGAGCGTCAGGCCGGTTCGTCGTCGCTTCGACGCCTCGGCGGTCTGGCTGCGGCCAGCCCGGTGCTGGCGATCGTGTTCCTGGTGCCGGCCCTCAGTCTCGGTGGCATTCCGCCGTTCTCGGGTTTCATCGGAAAGGTCGCACTGCTGCAGGCCGGTAGCGAGCAGGGCAGCGTGTTGGCCTGGTTGCTCGTCGCGGGTGGAACCGTCACCAGCCTGTTGACGCTGTACGTCGTCGCCCGAGTCTGGACCAAGGCGTTCTGGCGAGCTCGCGCCGACGCTCCCGAGGGCGACCTGGCGGACAACAGCCCGTCCGCTCTTCTCGACGACTCGTCCGACATCCAGTTCGGTGACCGCGAGGACGTGGGCCGGATGCCCGCCTTCATGTTGCTTCCGACCATCGGGCTCGTCGCCGTCGGCCTGGCCATGACGGTGTTCGCCGGCCCCATCATCGACATCAGCGATCGCGCCGCGGCAGATCTTCGCGATCGGTCGGTGTACATCGATGCGGTGCGCGGTGCGGAATGGGTCGGCGATCAGGCCTACGAGCAGTCGCGCACGAACGAGGAGGGCACCCGATGAAGATGAACCGCTCCGTTCTGCTGCGCCTGTGGACGCTCGCGTGGCTGACGGCAATCTGGGTTCTGTTGTGGGGCAACGTCTCTGCGGCGAACGTCCTGGGCGGCATCGCGGTGGGGCTGCTCATCATGGTGCTGCTGCCGTTGCCTCGTGTTCCGGTCGAGGGCCGCATCCACGTGTTGTCACTCGTCAAGCTGGCCGTCGTATTTCTCTACTACGCAGGGGAATCCAGCGTCAATGTGGCCTGGTTGGCGATCCGCCCGAAAGCACCGCCGGTCACCGGCGTGCTGCGCTGCCGCATCGCGATCAAGTCCGATCTGGTGCTCACCCTGTTCGTCGACGCGATGAACCTCGTGCCCGGCACCATGGTGCTCGAGATAGACCGAACCCGACGCCTGCTCTACGTGCACGTGCTGGACATGGGCACGCAGAAGGCCGTCGACGGCTTCTACGCCTACGTGCGAAACCTGGAGAAACTCTTCATCGCGGCGTTCGAGCGAGACTCCGACTGGAAGCCGAGCCCGCTGCACTTCCAGGAGTACGAGCAGTACCACGGAGTGCTCGGCGACGATCCGGCATCGAGGGACCGCGACGCCCCGAGGGACGACAAGAAGACCGACGACAAGAGGAAGGGGGACTGGTCGTGACCGTCGTCCTGGCGATAGCCGGAGCCCTTCTGATCGGCGCCGCGATCCTCACCGCATACCGACTGCTCGACGGACCGAGCACGCTCGACCGTCTCGTCGCGATGGACACGATCCTGGCCGTCTCGATGTGCGGTCTCGGTGTGTGGGCCGTCTACAGCCGCGACACCACCCTCGTACCGGCCATCGTCGCGCTGTCCTTGGTCAGCTTCGTCGGGTCGGTCAGCATCGCGCGATTCAGAGTGAGGGACGAATGAGTGACACAGTGAGGGACGAATGAGCACCGTAGCCCAGGTCATTGCCTCCGCCTTCATCCTGTTCGGAGCACTGCTCGCCTTCACCGCGGCCGTCGGCATCGTGCGCTTCCCCGATACCCTCTCGCGGATGCACGCGGCCACCAAGCCGCAGGTGGTCGGTCTGATCATGGTGCTGATCGGGGCCATCATCAGCCTTCGCGGCAACGTCGACATCTGGATGCTCGTGCTGGTGGGCATCTTCACGCTGGTCACCGCTCCGGTGATCGCGCATACCGTGGGCCGCGTCGCCTATCGAGAACAGCGGGGTCGCGACGGTCTGCTGATCGTCAACGAGATGGAACCGAACGACCCCGACGAGTAGTGCGAGCCGCGCCGGATCAGGTGCGGAGGTCGGTGACCAACGATTCCACGACGGCTCGCAGGTCACCGTTGGATTTCGCGGCCACCGCCCGCTGACGCTGGTAGGACGCCCCGAGCCGCGGAATGTCGGCCACCGCGGCCAACTCGTCGACGCAGTTCAACCGGACGGCCGTCGGCGTCAGCTTCTCGAGCAGGTCGTTCAGGTCGTCGGTGACCAGACGTTCGTTGCTGTCGGAGTCGAGGATGATCTCGGCATCGAGGCCGTACCGGGCAGCCCGCCACTTGTTCTCCTGCACGTGCCACGGCGGTATCGACGGCAGGGTCTCCCCCGCTTCGAGACGTTCGTCGAGATGGACGATGAGGCAGTGCGTCAACGCGACGAGAGCCGCGAGCTCCCGCTTGGTCGACGCCCCGTCGCACACCCGAACCTCGATGGTTCCCCACTTGGGGGCGGGCCGGATGTCCCAGTGCATGCCGCCGAGTTGCTCGATGACGCCGGTCTTGAGCTGATCACGAACGAATCCCTCGAACTGCGGCCAGTTCTCGAACTGGAACGGCAGCCCGGCCGTCGGCAGCTGCTGGAACATCAACGCACGATTGCTGGCGTAGCCGGTGTCGTTGCCCGCCCAGATCGGTGAGGACGCCGACAGTGCCAGCAGGTGCGGGTACTGCAGCAGCAGTGAGTTGAGAATGGGAAAGACCTTGTCGGGAGACGACACTCCCACGTGCACGTGCACACCCCAGATCAGCATCTGCCGACCCCACCACTGCGTCCGAGCGATCAACTCGTCGTAACTCGGGGAACTGGTGAGCTGCTGGGTGGACCACTCCGCGAACGGATGGGTCCCCGCCGAGAACAGATCGATCCCCAGCGGATCCGCTGCGCGCTCGACGAGCGAGAGAGACTCGCCGAGGTCTGCCATCGCCTCCCCGACGTTCTCGCACACTCCGGTGACGAGTTCGACGGTGTTGCGGAGCAGTTCCTTCGTCACCCGCGGGGTGTCCCCGGCCAGGTCGCGGACACCGTCCATGACCGCCTCGGCGGAGTTGACCAGGTCTCGCGTGTTCTTGTCGACCAGCGCGATCTCCCACTCGACGCCGAGCGTCGGGCGCGGTGAACTCGCGAAGTCGATCCGGGGAGCGCTCAAACTACTGCAGTACCGCGCACGCCGCCCGCGAGCCGGCATCGCCGGTCATCAGAGTCGTCATGTCCGGCACGGCGGCACCGTCGGGCAGGGTGTACCGCGGCGGGATGTTGGCGAAGTTGTCGGCACCGTCGTGCACGATCACCGAGGTTCCGGCACCGTCGGCACGCAGATCGTCGAGTGTGATCGCGTCGGTGGTGGTGACGAGCATTCCGGTGCCGTCCTCGCCGACCTGGATGGACGTCAGGTCACCGCTGGCCGGGTGCTCGGTGCGGCCGTCGACCTGCAGGTGACCGCCCGCGGACAGGAATGCGCCGGGCTCCCCGCCTGTCGGTGCCACGGAGTTCGGCTCGCAAGCGGCGACGGTGTGAACGTGGAAGCCGTGGAAGCCCGGGGTCATGCCCTCGACCTCGGCGGTGACGGTGAGCTTGTCGCCCTCGGACATGAACGACACCGTGCCGACCTCGGCACCGGAGGCGTCGCGCAGTGCGGCCTCGATGATGTCGCCGGAGCTCGACTCGGCCGGGCTGTCGCCGGCGACGGCTTCTGCCGACGGATCGGCCTCTCCGGTCCACACCGGGGGGACGGTGCCGGGGACGTCGGACGGGACCTCGCCGTTGCTACAGGCGGAGAGCCCGAGAGCTGCGATCGCGAGGACCGGGGCCACGTAACGCAACGATCGGGTCGCGGCAGTGCGTCGCTTGAACATGTCCATCGGAAATCGCTCCTCTTTCAGGCAGTTTCGCCGGGCTCGGAAATGATAACGTGCCGACCGATTCGGCCGAATCGGGCACGGAAGTCGACGCTGTGGAACTGGCCGCTGCAGGACTACTGGGTCACGATGACGACGACGCCTGCAGTGGATTCGAGCGAGGTCGGCTTGGGTTCGGCCGGGACGCCGAGCTGCGTGGCGATGGTCTGCGCGGCCTGTTCCTCACCTGCCGTCGTGCCGTAGTACACCGCGGTCTGCGCGAACTGGTCTTCACTGAAGTTGCCCGTCTCGGCGACGTTCCAACCCTCGGCGGTCAACGTGCTGGCGGTACCGGCGGCCAGGCCGGAGACGTTGGAGTTGTTGAGTACCCGCACTTCGACGTCGGCGGGTGCGCCCGAGGTGGTGGTGGGTGCCGCGGCACCGGTCGACGAATCGCCCGCGGGAACCTGGGCTGCAGGAGCCTGTGCGGTCGGTGCGACCGCGGCCGGTGCGCTCGTCGTCTCGGCGGCGGGTTCGGCGGCCGCATCGTCGGAATCGGAACCCGTCAGAGACAACGCCCCGATCGCTGCGAACAGGATCGCGAGCGAGATCAACACCATGGCCAGGGCGCGGAGTGGTGGCCCGGTCTGTTCCGGGTTCGGGCTGCTCACCTGATCGACCCTAGCCGACCGTCGACGGCGACTCGGCACACGGAACGCACGACCTGCTCAGACGTCGAAACCCAGCCGACGTGCCGCACGAGCCTTCTGCCTGCTCGCACGCAACCGGCGCAGGCGCTTGACCAACATCGGATCCGCGGCGAGCGCCTCGGGACGATCGACCAACGCATTCAGAATCTGGTAGTAGCGGGTCGCCGACATGGAGAAGAGTTCCTTGATGGCCTCTTCCTTGGCCCCGGCGTACTTCCACCACTGCCGCTCGAAGGACAGGATGTCGTGCTCTCGTCGACTCAGTCCGTCCGCACCGACCTCGTTCGGATCCTGAGTGCCGTCCGAACTTCCCGGTTGCTGAGACTGGTTCGAGTCACGCGCTGCTGCGCCGTCCATCCCACTCCTCGACTTCTCGACTTCCCAGGGTCGGCAGGATCACCCACCCGGAGAAATCTGCTTCCCCCAGTACTGCCGACACCCGTAGGAGCGCCGACCGAATTACACAGTTGTACTTCGGGGATCATTCAACCATGTCCGACGCCGGGGACACGGCTCCTGCGGGCTGCCCGCGCGTGGCGTGTTCCACCTACTCGACCACATGCGCGACGCACACCACTGGGTCATTCCGCAGGCTCCACTCCTCACCACTGGGTCATTCCGCAGGCTCCACTCCCGGTATCCTTGTCGACCATGGCAATTCTTCCCATCCGGATCGTCGGCGATCCGGTGCTGCACACCGCAACCGCTCCCGTCACCGAGTCACCCGCCGAGCTCGCCGAGCTGATCGCCGACATGTACGAGACGTTGGCCGCCGCGAACGGCGTCGGACTCGCCGCGAATCAGGTCGGCGTCGGCAAGCGTCTGTTCATCTACGACTGCCCCGATCAAGGCGGGGACGGCAAGGTCTTCCGCCGCCGCGGCGAGGTCGTCAATCCGGTACTCGAGACCTCCGAGATTCCGGAGACGATGCCCGATCCGGACGACGACGACGAGGGCTGCCTGTCCGTCCCCGGCGAGCAGCACCCCACCGGGCGCGCCGAATGGGCCCGGGTGACCGGTACCGATGCCAAGGGTGATCCCGTCGACATCGAGGGTCACGGCTTCTTCGCTCGGATGCTCCAGCACGAGGTGGGTCATCTCGACGGCTTTCTGTACACGGACGTGCTCATCGGTCGACATGCGCGGGCCGCGAAGAAGGCGATCAAACGCGCCGGGTGGGGCGTGCCCGGTCTGAGCTGGACGCCCGGCACGGTGGACGACCCGTTCGGGCACGACGACGAGGACGACGACTGACCGTCCCGGTGGGTACCCGGGTGATGCTTCGCTATCGGTTGCCACCCGGCCACACCCACCCGATGACGGACGTGATCGGCGAACTGGTGGCCATGGACGCAGGCTCGGTCTCGGTGCGCGGCCGGGACGGCGCGCTGGTGCAGGTCGCCGCCGAACGAGTCGTAGCGTTGAAACCTCTGGGGCCCAAGCCGATTCGAACGTCGGAGATCCGCTCGCTCGAGGCCGCTGCCGCCGACGGTTGGCCGGGCGTCGAGCGGGAATGGATCGACGGTTGGCAACTGCGGTTCGGTCACGGGTTCACCGGCCGCGCCAACTCGGCGGCACCGCTCGAGCCCGGAGCCTCGACGACGGCCGAGACTCTCGCGCAGATCGTCGATCGATACGCCGCTCGCGGACTGCAGCCGACGCTCTCGCTCCCCGACCGTCTCGGCAGCGCGCCGGCCGGGTGGCGGACCTACAACGAGAGCGCCGTCATGGCTGCGGAGATCTCGAAACTCGTTCTGCGCGAAGGCGATTTGGCCATCGGCGTCACCGCGCAGCCGACAGCCGAGTGGCTGAATTCTCTGCGCTACCAGGGCAGCGAGGCTCCCGCGGGCGCAGCGGAGGTGGTCACCGCAGTCCGGGGCGGCACCCTCGGTTTCGGCATGATCGGCGCCCACTCGTCGTCGGCGGCCGCCGTCGGTCGCGCGGCCGTCACCACCGCCCCGGACGGTCGATGCTGGGTGGGACTCACCTCTCTCTGGGTCTCCCCCGAGCATCGCCGCAACGGCCTCGGCACACTGATATGCGGAGAACTGGTGCGCTGGGGACGCAGCCACGGAGCGACACACGCGTACCTGCAGGTGGCCGTCGACAACACCGAAGCCGTTGCCCTGTACCGAGACCTCGGCTTCGAGGACCACCATCGGTATCGCTATGCCCGGCCTGTCGGAGGCGTTCGATAAGGTTCGTTCCCGTGCGCTTGGCTACTTGGAATGTGAACTCCGTCCGCTCTCGTCAGGATCGAATCGTCGATTGGCTGCAGCGATCCGATGTCGATGTGCTGGCGATGCAGGAAACCAAGTGCAAGGACGCACAGTTTCCGTATCAGCGCTTCACCGACATCGGGTACGAGGTCGCCCACGTCGGGCTGAGCCAGTGGAACGGCGTCGCGATCGCATCGCGCGTCGGCCTGGACGATGTGCAGGTCGGGTTCGAGGATCAGCCCGGCTTCAGCAAGGATCCCGAGATCGATCCCGCTCAGGAGGCCCGTGCTATCGGTGCCACGTGCGCCGGGGTGCGCGTCTGGAGCCTGTATGTGCCCAACGGCCGGGAACTCGCCGATCCGCACTACACCTACAAGCTCGAGTGGCTTGCTGCACTGAAGGCCGACGCGCAGGCCTGGGTGGCGGCGGATCCGCAGGCGCAGATCGCGCTCGTAGGCGACTGGAACATCGCGCCCACCGACGACGACGTCTGGGATCCCGCGCTCTTCGAGGGCAAGACCCACACCTCCCGAGCCGAGCGTGACGCCTTCAGCGCGTTCGGCGACGCCGGCTTTACCGAGGTGACGCGGCAGTTCACCCCCGAGCCCAGGACGTACACCTACTGGGACTACACGCAGTTGCGGTTCCCCAAGAAGCAGGGCCTACGCATCGACATGGCGTTGACCTCCCCTGCCCTGGCGGCACGAGTAACCGGCGCGTCTATCGACCGCGAGGAACGCAAGGGCAAGGGAGCCAGCGATCACGCTCCGGTGATCGTGGAGATCGGCTGAGCAGAGTCCGCCGACCTGTCCGCCACGGCCCTGGCGGCGAGAATCGCCCCGACGGCGATCAGCACTCCGTGCGCAATTCGCACGGCAGGCGGGGTGTAGAACTGCGGAAGGAAGAGAACGAACCCGGCAGCGAGCACTGCGGCGTAGCGGTTGCGTAGAGCGAATGCCACCAGCCCGACGGCGATCAGCACCAGTCCGAGCCCGAACATGACGGACTGTACGAGCGAGTACCTGATCGGGTCGGCCAGATCGATCAGGCCGGGGTTCGCGTTCTGTACGGCATCGACACCCAGCACATGCAGCGCGAAGGTTTCCGCGCCGTAGTACGGCAGCACCAACCCGACACCGATCCACGTGGTCACGACCGCGGGCTCCGACCGCCCACCGGTGTAGAGCACGGTCAGCCCGAGCGCGATGAAGCCGAGCATGGCGAAGGTGTGCGAGAGCACCCAGCTCGAGGATGCGAAGGCGTCGGCTCCCGCCGTGCCCACCTCGTCCGAGTAGGGACGCAGTGTGGGATACGCGGCGAACATGATGCCGACGAACAGATACAGGGATACACGCATCGGGGAATGCCAACCTTTCGAGAGCGGCGCTCTCTATAGGAAGCAGTATTCACCCAAGGGGCACGCCAGGCAAGAGCAGTGCTCTCTATTCGGCGATCAGATCCAGAAATTCTTCGTGCTGCGCCAGATATCGCCG
>NZ_LVCU01000129.1:0-4975 GCF_001647185.1 Rhodococcus sp. EPR-147 | reverse complement strand
GTCGCCGTACTCTTCCTTGACGACGGTGTGCATGAGCGCGACGACCGGGCCGACGCCGCCGTCGTCGCCCTCACCGAAGCGATAACCGAGAATGCCGACGAGTTCGTCGTCGACGAAGAGGTCGAACCTATTGTGATCGACGTCGTCCTCGATGCGAACGACGGGCCGGTCGACCGGAGCAGGCCCGGTGACCCGCCGTGGAAGTATGTGACTCATGTCACTTATGAGACCAGTGTTGTCCATGTGACGCGAGGCGAGTGCACCGATCGTCGCCGAGTCGTGCCCTTACTGTGACCAGCCTTGATGTGACCGGGCGATGCGTGCAGGAACCCGAGGTCAGAGAGCGACGAGCATGTCGTTGTATTCAGGATTGGCCGCAGCGAAGCGCTGAACGTAGGTGCAGACCGGCTTGACCTTCCAGCCGTAGGACCGCGCACTGTCGAGTGCGCGGCGCACCAGAATGCCGGCCAGACCCTGGTGACCGAAATCCTCGGTGACGACGGTGTGCATGAAGGACACGACGTGAGTACGCGTCGCACGCGTGCCGTTTCCCTCGACCTCGTAGAAGCCGACGATCCCGACCAGATCACCGTTCAATCGAAGCTCGAATCGGTTCTGGTCTTTGTTGATCGAGACATCAGCGCTAGGAGAACTTGCCAGCATGGGACGCCTCCTTCGCTGTGTGTGGAGTGATGAACGAGTGAAACCGATGTGACGTGCACCACTATTAAACATGCGCACGGTAGCTCTGTCACCTTTTCTACCAACAAACCTTCGGATGCGTAGGTTTGTCCGTCGAACCCGACACGAATGCTGGTACGGATCATAAGTGGCCCTGTTCGACGTTGTGATACAACAACATTCAAGACCTGCCCAAGTTTTCGCCACGGACTCGGCAATCCGATTACGCGGGCGCGACCCCCGTCTCCCCTCGCGCCGGTACTGTCTTCTCTCGTGAAGTTCCTACCGCTCACGCCCAACGGCGAGACTCCAGTCCGCGCGCTGACCATCGCCGGAACCGACTCCGGTGGCGGTGCCGGAATCCAGGCGGACAGCCGAACGATGGCACTGCTCGGCGTGCACGCCTGTGTCGCGGTCGCTGCGGTCACGGTCCAGAACACCGTCGGCGTGACGGGCTTCCACGAGATTCCGCCGGACGTCGTCGCCGCGCAGGTTCGCTCCGTCGTCTCCGACATCGGCGTCGGCGCAGCGAAGACCGGAATGCTGGCCTCCACCGCGATCATCGACGCGGTCACGGCAGTCTGCACCGAAGTCGGTATCGGCCGCGATCAGCCGGTTCCGTTGGTCGTCGATCCGGTGTGCGCGTCGATGCACGGCGATCCTCTGCTGCACGCCGAGGCCCTCGACGCCATCCGCCACACCCTGTTTCCCATCGCCTCGCTGGTGACCCCCAACCTCGACGAGGTGCGGCTCATCACCGGCATCGACGTGGTCGACGACTCCAGCGCGCACCGCGCCGCCGAGGCCCTGCACGGGTTGGGCGCGCAGTGGGCCCTGGTCAAGGGCGGTCACCTGCGGACGTCGACCCACAGCACCGACCTGCTGTTCGACGGCGACACCTTCCTCGAATTCACCAGCGAACGCATCGACACCGGCAACGATCACGGCGGCGGCGACACCCTCGCCGCATCGATCGCATCGGCGCTGGCGCACGGATACTCCATGCCCGACGCGGTGGCGTTCGGCAAGGAGTGGGTCACCCGCTGTTTGGCCGCGTCCTACGATCTGGGCGCGGGCCACGGACCGGTGTCACCGCTGTGGCGACTGCACGAGTCGGAGGATGCGTAGGTCGTCGGGTGCGCCCTTGATCTTCGGAGCGAAGAAGCTGCGTCGATAGGGCTTGGAGACCACGCGCAAGGCGTCGAGCACCTCCGGCGGTACCCCCTCCAGGGCCGCCGCGGAGATCATGATGTTGCCGTTGCCGCCGGTCTGCATGACCCGGGCGGCGACGGTGACGTCGACGCCCAGCCAGTCCGATCCCACCTGCCGCGGGCTGCCGGTGTGGATGCCGACGCGCATCGTCGGGGTGTAGCCGTCGACGTCGACGCCCTTCAGGGCCTCGCGGGCCGCGAAGACCGCGTCGACTGCTTTGCCCGCATCTGCGAACACCGCCATGATGCCGTCGCCCAGTCTCTTGACGACGTGGCCACCGCGGAATGCGACCTCGGGTTCGACGGCTTTGGAGACCTTGCGCAGCAGTGTCAGGGTGGCGGTGTCGCCGGCCCGCAGCGACCACGACGAGAACCCGACGAGGTCGGTGAACACGATGGTGACGTCGTGCTCGCCGCGGCCTCGGCCGGCTCGTTCGAGGATCGCCTGCCACACCTGCAATGCTCCGAGGCCCACTTCGCGGGACGCACCGGGTTCGTCGTCGAGGCCGTTCGCAGCCAGAAACCTGTCGGCGACGCGAGCGACGGCCATGGCTCTGCCCGGACCGTCGATCGACAGTGGATCGCCGAACGTGGGGTCACCGGGTAGTGCGCGGCGCACACGCCGAACCGCCCCGACCACCGCGGGCGCTCGATTGGTGGTGCGGACCCACTCCACGACCGAGGAGACGACTGCGTTCACAGCATCGAGCGTAACCCACGGTTACACATACTTACCCTCATCCTTCGGCGCGAGCGGCCTCGCGTGCATCACCCACCGGAACCCCGTTGGGCCCCTCCACCGACTGCGCGTAGACGCCGATTCCATAGGCCACCGCCGCGCCGTTCTTCGCCAATGCTGCGCGGTCGACGTTCGCCAGGGTGTCCTGATCGGTGTGGTAGTTCTCGTCGAAGGTCTGATCCGCGGTGCCGCCCCACTTCTCGGCCTGCTCGGCGGTCTTGTTCTCGTCCGCTCCGCTGAACACACCACCGGCCGGGATGCCGACCTCGATGAACGGGCCGTAGTCCGAGCGACCGTCGAAATCGGTGCCGTCGACGGCTACGCCCTCGGTCGCCAGTCGCTCGACGAAGGTGCGCTCGATGGCGTCGGATCCGGCCGGTCCGGCGGGCTCACCCACCTGGTCGGAGTCGTCTCCGTCGTAGGCGAGGTAACCGGCATTGTTCGAGCCGATCATGTCGAAGTTCAAGTACAGCGCGATGTTTCGCTTGTCCTCGTCGGACAGGCCCTCGACGTACTCGGTGGAACCGACGAGTCCGTTCTCCTCGGCACCCCAGAACGCGAAGCGCACCGCATTGGTCACCTCGGGGGCGCTACCCATCTGCAGTGCGGTCTCGAGCACTGCCGCGGTACCGGTTCCGTTGTCGTTGATGCCTGGACCCTCGGGGACGCTGTCCAGATGTGCACCGGTGACCACCACGTTCTCGGTCGAACCGGTGGTGGTCTGCGCAATGATGTTGCGGCTGGTGGTCGTTTCGGTCTCGGTGACGAGGGTCAGCGTCACCTCAGGTGCGGCCAGAACGGCCGCCGCGTCCTCCTGGCTGACGCCGCCGGTCGGAATCCGAGCGGTGTCGGTGTCGCCGAGTGTGCCCGAATCGAGCGGTCCCGGTTCGTTGTTGACGATGATCGCGGCGGCCGCTCCCAGTTCCGCTGCAACAGTTTGCTTCACACCGAACGGGCACACTCCGCGCGGCACGACCGCAACGGCTCCGGCCAGGTCGAGGCCGGTGTAGTCGGTCGCCTCGCAGCCGTCTGCACCGGCGGGAGCGCCGACGACGCGTGCGGTGATCCCCTCGGCGGTGGTGGTCGGCGAGTAACTGAGCGCGAACACCGGGATCTCGGTACCCGCCACCGACAGGGTCTGGGTCTGCGCCTCGAAGGTGTCGAAATCGAATTCCGGAGTGGTTACTTCGAACCCGGCCGATTCGAGTTGCGAGACAACATAATCGACACTCGCGTCGTACCCGGCGGTGCCGGCCGCGCGGTTTCCGTCGTTCTCGGCGGCAATGGCTTCCAGTTGTTCGAGGTGCCCCACCAACGCCTCCTCGGTGACCGCTTCCGCCAGGCCAGGCCCGTCGGGTGTAGCGAAAACTCTGGCCGGTTCCTCGTCCGAGGTGGACGAGCAACCGGCCAGAATCAAGACAGTGACAGCGCTACTTGCAAGCAAGGAAATCCGCATAGCGGACACCCTACCGGCGAGCGGCGTCAGGCGTCCCGACGATTGACGACGAACACCGCTGCTCCGAAGATCACCGCGGTGAAGGCGACGAAGTAGATCAGGCCGCCGATCGGACCCCAGTGGAAATCGACGCCGCCGCCGGATCCGAGGAAGTGATTGGCGTTGAGGAAGGGCAGGAACGGCTGGATCTTCTCGCCGACCGTCGGAATCACCCCGACGAGGTTCTCGATGAGCAGTGGCCACAGCAGCAGGATGGCAATTGCTCCGGCGGACTGCCGCATGAGAGCGCCGACGCCGATGGCCAGAACCACCTGGACGAACGCCAGGATGGCGGTGCCGTACAGGATGCGCCAGGTTCCATCGATGTCGAAGCCCAGCAGCGCACCTGCCTGCTCACCGGCGAGCGCCTTGGCGAGGTAGAGCCCGATGACGGCGAGCACGAACGACAGGATCGCACCGTAGACACCGACCAGCAGGGCCTTGGCCGCCAGCACCGATCCTCGGTTGGTCACGGCCTGGAACGTGGTGCGGATGAGTCCGAAACGGTACTCGCTGGTCACGGTCAACGCGGCCAGGATCATCAGCACCATCGAACCGAACGTTCCGACGCCGAGTCCTACGACGTCGGCTGCCGTCGTGGGCGGAATGCCCTCGGGCGCATCGGTGTCGGTGGCCAACTGTGCAGCCCACCCCAGTATTGCCGCGAACCCGAGACCGAGCACCACGATGATCGCGCTGCACCACCACGGCGACTTGGTCGAGGTGAACTTGATTCTTTCTGCTGCCAAGACGCCCATCAGAGTGCACCGCCCATTGCTTGCTGATTGTTGGGGTTTTCGGCTCCCGCGCCGTGATATTGCACTGTGTCTCCGGTGAGTTTCATGAATG
>NZ_LVCU01000128.1:0-12021 GCF_001647185.1 Rhodococcus sp. EPR-147 | reverse complement strand
AGTTCAGCACCACCAACGAGGGCTGAAGTTCGTCTGTCTTGTCCGGCTCACGCACGGTGAGACCGGCGGTGGTCAGGGCCTGGCGGAGTCCGTCGAGCTGCGGGCTACGCACGCGTACCGATGCTTCGGAAGCGTGGTCGATGAATTCCTGCACCGTCGAATCGGAGATCAACTTGCCGCGTCCGATGACGATGAGGTGCTCTGCGGTCTGCGCCATCTCCGAGAGCAGGTGGCTCGAGACCAGAACGGTGCGGCCCTCGGCTGCCAAGCGCTGCATGAACTTTCGGATCCAGACGATGCCCTCGGGATCGAGTCCGTTGACCGGCTCGTCGAACAGCAGCACCTTGGGGTCACCGAGCAATGCGCCCGCGAGTCCGAGCCGCTGCGACATACCGAGCGAGAACCCGCCCGCGTTCTTCTTCGCGACCTCGGACAGGCCCACCAGCCGCAGTACCTCGTCGACGCGCGACTTCGGAATGCCGTTGGAGGCCGCCATCCACTCGAGATGCGCACGCGCCGAGCGATTGGGGTGCACCCACTTGGCGTCGAGCAGAGCGCCGACGGTACGCAGTGGCTGCTTCAGGTGGCTGTAGCTCTTGCCCTCGATGGTCGCGGTTCCCGAGGTGGGGCGGTCGAGACCGAGAATCATCCGCATCGTCGTCGACTTGCCTGCGCCGTTGGGGCCGAGGAATCCGGTTACTATGCCGGGCTTGATGGTGAAGGTGAGGTTGTCGACCGCCGTCACCGCGCCGTACTGCTTGGTCAGTCCTGTCACTTCGATCATGGGTCAACCTTCCCCCATTGACAGCGTCCGCACATCGACCCACAGTCGTCAGTTGCATCATCCTTTCGGATGACCCAACCCTGAGACAGTCGGTCACTTCGGCGGCACGCGGTCACATGGGCGTGCGGCCGCAAAAGCGGCGGTCGCTGACAATGCAGCGGTCACCTGGGCGGCACGCGGCCACCTGGGCCAGGCTGCAAAAGCGCGCGCGTTTGCCAGACGCGCGCGGAATCGCCCCAGTATCCGCCACTATTCCGCACGCGTTTCACGAACGCGCGCGCGTTTGCCGGAGGTGAGGAGGCAGCAGCGTCGGCGGCACGCAGCCATATGAGTGTCGGCGGCGTCGGCCACCTGGGCCAGGCCGCAAAAGCGCGCGCGTTTGCCAGATGCGCGCGGAATCGCCCCAGTATCCGCCACTATTCCGCACGCGTTTCACGAACGCGCGCGCGTTTGCCGAATTCGACCACGCAGCTCATCACATAGGCGAGCTGGCCTGAGCCCAGAATCGTTTCGGAATTCGGCCCGCATGCCTGGCCTGGTAGCCCGCCGCCACCGCGTTCCGCATCGCCGACGCCATCAGTGCCGGGTCCTTCGCCCTGGTCACCGCGGTCGCGAGCAGCACCGCATCGCAGCCGAGTTCCATCGCGAGGGTGGCGTCGCTGGCGGTGCCGATGCCCGCGTCGAGGATCACCGGCACCGAGGCGGCGTCGACGATCATCTCGATGTTGTGCGGGTTGGCGATGCCGAGACCGGTTCCGATGGGCGAGCCGAGCGGCATGACGGCCACGCAGCCGATGTCCTCGAGTCGCTTCGCCAGGACCGGGTCGTCGGTGGTGTACGGCAGCACCTGGAAGCCGTCGTCGACGAGTTGTTCTGCGGCGTTGACCAATTCGATGGCGTCGGGCAGCAGGGTTCGCTCGTCGGCGATCACTTCGAGTTTCACCCAATCGGTTTCGAGCGCCTCACGCCCGAGCTGCGCGGTGAGTACTGCTTCGGCCGCACCACGGCAGCCAGCGGTGTTCGGCAGCGGCGCGATGTTCAACCGGCGCAGCAGATCCAGCACTCCCGTCCCACCCGCGGCGTCGACGCGGCGCATCGCGACGGTGGTCAGTTCGGTTCCCGACGCGACGAGGGCTTCCTCGAGCACTGCGAGATTCGCCGCTCCCCCGGTGCCCGTGATGAGTCGGGAAGTGAAGGTGCGGCCCGCGATCGCCAACCCCGTCATATCCTCAACCACCCTGCACTGCGGTGAGAACGTCGATGGTCCAACCCTTTTCGACGCTGGTGGTGTCCCAGCGGCTCTTGGGCAGCACCGCGCCGTCGACGGCGACGGCGATACCCTTCTCGGGCAGGCCCAGGAATTCGAGCAGCCGACGCATGGTCATGTCCTCGGTGAGCAGGTGATCCTCGCCGTTGACGGTGATGCCGATCGCGACCTGTGTCATGGTGTCCTCTCGATGTGTGCAAAGCGTTCGGGTGTGGCTGCTTTCGCCTCGGGCAGGGCGTCACCGGAGATCAGCGCGGCGACAGCGTCGGCGGTGATGGGCGCGAGCAGGATGCCGTTGCGGCCGTGTCCGGTGGCAACGACGACGTTCTCGTCGAGCCTGCCGATGATCGGGAGTCCGTCGGGGCTCATCGGCCGTAGGCCGGCAGCGGTTTCGTACAGTTCGTATTCGCCGATGCTCGGCATGAGTCGTTCGGCGTCGGCGATGAGGTCTCGTACCCCGGCGACGGTGACCTGGGTGTCCTCACCGGATTCGTATTGTGTTGCGCCGACGACCAATCCGTCACCGCGTGGCACCAGGTAGATCGGGCGGCCGTGCACGGTTCCGCGGACGATGCGGTGCGGCGGCGGTGCGGAGCTGGGCCTACGACGCAGCCGCAGGATCTCGCCTTTCACCGGCCTCACCGGCAGTGTCGGCCACAGTGCGGAACAGCGAGAACCGGCGGCCAGGACCACCTGATCGGCGTCGGGAAGTGCGTCGACCGAGCTAGCCACGAACTCCACGCCCGCGTCCAGACATCCCTGCTCGAGCGCGGCGATCAGCGCCCGGTTGTCCACCGACAGTTCGGTCGGAGCCAGCAGGCCCAGTCGAATGTTCTGCGCCAGAGCAGGTTCGAGCTCACGCAGCTGCGCCCGTCCCAGAATCTCGAGTTCGTGTCCCTGCTCGCCCACCCATTCGGCGATGGTGCGTATGTCGGCTGCATCGGCGGAGTCGAGGGCAACCGTCACCGATCCCGCTGCGGAGAACACCGAGGGGCCGGGAAGGCGTCGGGCAAAGTCCGGCCAGCGCGCCAACGACGCGGCACCGAGATGCAGCAGTTCGTGTTCGCCGGGCCACCCCTCGGACAACGGTGCCAGCATTCCGCCCGCGACCCACGACGCGCCTTTTCCCAGCGCGGGATCGTGAACGACGACCCGATGACCGTCCTCGGCCAGGCGCAGCGCCGTCGACAGCCCGATGACGCCTCCGCCGATAACGACGATGTACACGCGATTCACGTCCTCACTCCCTGCGCCCGCATGATCGGGTTCAGGTATTGACGGTAAGGGCGGCGAACCCACTCTCAGCCCCACGATCCCTGGGACTCCCGCGATTTCTCGGCCACTCCGTCGTCGGTGGCGGCCACCATGAGAATACAGTTCGCTTTGTGCATCCATCTCAGACCGCCCGCAATCAGACTCCCCGTGAGCGTCTTGCGTCCGCTCGCCTGTACCTGTGTACCGATGCCAGGCGCGACAAGGGCGATCTCGCGCAGTTCGCCGAGGCCGCGTTGTCCGGTGGCGTCGACATCATCCAGCTGCGCGACAAGAACTCTGCGGGCGAGCGCGAGTTCGGCCCCCTCGAGGCCAAGGACGAGCTCGCTGCGCTGGCGATTCTGCTCGCCGCGACCAAACGGCACGGGGCACTGTTGGCGGTCAACGATCGCGCGGATCTGGCGTTGGCCTCGGGTGCAGACGTGCTGCATCTGGGCCAGGGCGATCTACCGGTGCACTACGCACGGCAGATCCTCGGCCCGGACGTGGTGATCGGGCGCTCGACGCAGAACCGCGCCCAGTCCTCGCTCGCCGCGATCGAGGACGGCGTCGACTACTTCGCCGTCGGTCCGGTGTGGCCGACGCCCACCAAGCCCAACCGCTCGGCCGCCGGGCTCGAGGCTCTGCGGGCGACTGCGGACGCGCTACCGGAGCGGCCGTGGTTCGCCATCGGCGGCGTCGACGCGACCAACGTGGATCAGGTCAAGGCAGCCGGTGCCGACCGCATCGTGGTGGTTCGCGCCATCACCGAGGCCAGGGACCCGCAGGCGGCCGCTCGTTCGTTGGTTCAGGCGCTGCAGGCTTAGAGCGCTACAGCCACGCAAGAACCGACGACGGCGTCAGGACCTGGACCGACTCCGGCAGCCGGTCGCGTAGTCCACGGTCGGCGGTGACCATCGCCGTCAGGTCTCCGCCCCGGTGTGCTTGATCAGCGAGGGTGTCGTCGCCGCTGCCGTCGGCGAGAATCGTCCGGGTTCGGGGGTCGTCGACGACCGCGTCCCTGGCCTGGCCCTCGAGCACGGCTTCGATGCGGGTGAGCCAGCCGTACTGACCGCTGGGTAGTTCGACGGTGCGCGGCAGCGTCTCGGCGAGCGAAGTCAGCAGTGCACCGGTCGATCCGGCGCGGTCCTTCCACCACCCGTTCGGTCGCGAGCCGAGCACGTTGGCGGTGTCGAGCAGCACCCGCAGCGGCACGGTGCGCAGCGACGGCCAACTGGACGCGAAACCCGGGTGCAACGGGAGTTCGTCGACGATCGACTCCGGCACCCAGCGCAGTTCGGTGCTCTCGCCGTTGGGCACGGTGGTCAGAGGGTGGTCGGTATCGGCGACGACGGTGGTGTACGACCAGCCGCTCTCGACACTGGCGGTGACGCGCTCACTGCGCACCCTGACCTGTTCGTCGGAGATACCGGCTTCTTCGTGGGCTTCGCGCACCGCCGCGTGCGCGGTGCTCTCGTGGGAATCGCGAGCTCCGCCGGGTAGTGCCCAAGTTCCGCCCTGGTGGCTCCACAACGCTCGGTGCTGCAGCAGCACCATCGGCTCACCGGTGTTCGACGGCTCGTTCGACGGTGCACGCAGCAACAGTCCGGCGGCACCGTGCTTTCCCCAGTGCCGAGAACCGTCCGTACCGATCACCCAACCGTCCCCGTCACCACGCATGCTCTCCAGCGTAGGGGAATCATCCTTCTGTAGTGACTGCGCTGTAGTGGCTGCAGTACGGTCCGCCTGCTTATATGCTCGGGTGCGTGATCGCGGCCGGCATTACCCCCTCCGCTGCCGTCCCACCGACAACGGCTACACACGTCGGTGCCGCTGCAGGCAAGCCGCCGGTTCGATACACGATGCGTTCGACGCCTGCGCGGTTGGTCGCGATGGGAACCGCGCTGGTGTTCTTGGCGTTGACGGTCGGAAATCTCGCGTCCACGGCCGTGACCGATCGGGTCGACACCCTGGGCACCCTGTTGGTGCGGACCGAGCCCTTCGCGAACTCGGCACAGAATCTGTACGGGGCACTGTCGGTGGCGGATGCAGCTGCGGCCACCGCCTTCATCGCCGGCGGTCTCGAGCCGCCCGAGGTGCGCGAGCGCTACTCGCAGGCACTCGGCGAGGCGTCGTCCGAGCTGATCGCGGCCTCGGCCGGGGTCGCCGAGAACGACGCGGCCACCAGCGCGGTGCTGACGCAGATCGCCGCCGGGTTACCGGTGTACAGCGGTCTGGTCGAGACGGCGCGAGCCAACAACCGCAGCGGAAATCCGGTGGGCGCGGCCTATCTCGGCGAGGCGTCGACGATGATGCAGACGACTTTGCTGCCGCTGGCCGAGAAGTTGTACACCGAGCAGGCGTCGCGGGTGTCGGCCGATCAGGAACGATTCACCAGTCCGCCGCTGTTCGCGATCGGCTCGCTGGTGTTCCTGTTGCTGATGACCGGCGTGGCCCAGTGGTACCTGTCGCGGACCACTCGCCGCACGTTGAACGTCGGATTCCTCGCTGCCACAGTCGCTGTCGCCGGCCTGCTCGGCTGGATGCTGGTGGTGGGACTGATTTCCTCGATCGCCACCGATCGCGCGATCGACCGCGGCGTGTCTCCGCTGAAGTCGTATACGACGGGTTTCATTCTGGCGCAACAGGCCAGAGCGGACGAAACTCTCGATCTCGCCCGTCGCGGCGGCGGTCAGGATTACGGACAGTCGTTCGACGCGAACGTCTCTCGGCTCACGGAGATGTTCCAGGGCGACACCGCGGTGATCGATGCACTGAACACGTGGTCGGTCTCGCATTCCAGAATCGATTCCGCCCTGGAGGTCGGCGATTTCAACGGTGCGGTCTCCATTGCCACCGGCACCGGCGAGTCCGATTCCGCGGCCGCGTTCACCGCACTGGACAGCGTTCTGGTCGACGGAATCGAGAATGCGCGAAGCGAACTGCGGTCCAACATCGACCGATCGGTATGGGTGCTGTCCGGGCTGTCGAACGGCGCGTACGTGCTCACCGTCGTCGCGTCGGTTGCCTTCGGCGTCGGCCTGTTCCCGAGACTGCGGGAGTACCTGTGAAACGTCTACTCGCCGTCGGCATCCTGGTCACCGCCCTGTTGGTCGGCTGTGCACCGCCCGAGAACTCTGCGCCGCAGGTCGAGACGACGTTCACCGAACCGCCGCTGCCGGAAGGCGCGTCCGTCGCCGCGCGGCCCACCGAGAGCCCAGCCGACGACGAGTGCGCCCGCCCCACCGCCAGCCTGCGACCACTGGCTACCGGCACCGATGTTCCGCCGCCGCCGCAACCGACCGTCGACGCACTGCGCGCCAAGGGCCGCTTGGTCGTCGGACTGGACACGGGCAGCAACCTTTTCAGCTTCCGCGACCCGATGACCGGGCAACTGGTCGGCTTCGATGTCGACATCGCACGGGAAGTCTCACGAGACCTGTTCGGCGATCCCAACCGGTTGGACTTCCGTATCCTCACCTCCGCGGAGCGGCTCGAAGCTCTGCAGAATTCTTCGGTGGACATGGTGGTCAAGACCATGACCATCACGTGCGCTCGCCGCAAGGACGTCCAGTTCTCCACCGTGTACTTCCAAGCGCAGCACCGTGTTCTGGTGGTGCAGGGGTCGGGCATCCGCGGAGTCGAGGACCTGGCGAACAAGCGGGTGTGCGCCGTGGAGGGCACCACCTCGCTGCGACGCCTCCAGCGCGTCCAGCCCGCCGCGACCGTGGTGACGGTACCGATGTGGTCGGATTGCCTTGTGGTGCTGCAGCAACGGCAGGTCGACGCCGTCAGCACCGACGACGCGATCCTCGCTGGTCTGGCAGCACAGGATCCGTACCTCGAGATCGTCGGCGACAGCCTGAGCCCGGAGCCGTACGGGGTGGGAATCAACAAGAACAGCGAGGATCTGGTGCGGTTCGTCAACGGCACGTTGGCACGCATCCGCTCCGACGGCACGTGGAATCGCATCTACAACCGGTGGCTGACCGTGCTCGGCCCCTCCCCCGGTCCGCCCAGCGCGTCGTACAGCGATTAGGGGCGTAGGAACATGGACGACGACGAACAGCAGGCAACGGCCCCGGCGGAGCGAACACAGGCGGTCTCGCGCACCGACGACAGCGAGCGCACCCGGGCAGTGTCGAGAACGCAAGCAGTCTCGGGAACGGACGGCGTCGAGCGCACTCAGGCCGTCTCGCGGTCACCGGTCGACGATCGAACCCCGCCATCGAATGCGTCGTACTCCGCTTCCACCCGTTCCAAGACGGGTCGGTCGAGGTCCGGTCGATCGCGCAGCACCGGGATTCGGCGGCGACTCGGCGGCGGTCTGGTGGAAGTGCCTCGCGTCGAACCGATCGATCCTGCCACGGCCGTGATGTCGGATCCGACGGTGCCGCAGCACAAGCGGTTCTGTTGGAAGTGCAACGCCAAGGTGGGCCGCAGTGAACCGGACGAGCCCGACGTGGCGATGGGCATCTGTCCGCACTGCGGCGCAACGTTCGACTTCACTCCCTTGCTGGAACCGGGCGACCGCGTGGTCGGCCAGTACGACGTACAGGGCTGCATCGCGCACGGCGGACTCGGCTGGATCTACCTCGCCATCGACCGCAACGTCAGCGACCGCTGGGTGGTGCTCAAGGGACTGCTGCATTTCGGTGACGAAGAGGCCCATGCCGTCGCGGTTGCAGAGCGGCAATTCCTCGCCGAGGTCGCCCATCCCGGCGTGGTGAAGATCTACAACTTCGTCGAGCAACCCCGCAGCGACGGGTCGACCGTCGGCTTCATCGTCATGGAGTACGTCGGCGGCCGGTCACTGCGCGACATCCTCACCTCGTGCGGCGACGGAGCACGCCTACCCGTCGAGCAGGCACTGGCCTATGTTCTCGAAGTGCTTCCGGCACTGGGCTATCTGCATTCGATCGGACTGGTCTACAACGACCTCAAGCCCGAGAACATCATGGTCTCCGACGACCAGATCAAACTCATCGACCTCGGTGCGGTCGCGGGTATCGAGGACTACGGCTACCTGTACGGCACAGTGGGCTACCAGGCACCGGAGATCGTCAAGACGGGACCGACGGTGGCGTCGGACATCTTCACGGTCGGCCGCACGCTGGCGGTGTTGACCCTGGACATGCCGTCGAAGAACGGCAAGTACCTCGACGGCCTCCCCTCGGTCGAGGAATCCGAAGTGCTACAGCAATTTCCGTCCCTGCATCGACTGTTGCTGCGCGCGACACACGAGGATCCCACTCGACGGTTCCGATCCGCGGACGAGTTCGCCGGGCAGGCCACCGGTGTGCTGCGTGAGATTCTGGCCATCAGGACGGGTGTCGAGCGGCCGGGGCTGTCGACGGTGTTCAGCCCGCCGCGTACGACCTTCGGCACCGAGCAGTCGGTGGGACGAACAGACACCTACGTCGACGGCACGGTACGGCACGAACGAATGACGGCCGCGGAAGTGGTTGCTGCGCTTCCGGTTCCGCTGGTGGACCCCAACGACCCGAGCGCGCCGCTACTGGCGGCGGCTGTACACGTCGAACCTCGACAGACCCTGGACTCGCTACAGCACGCCAAACGCAACGGTATCGAACGCGTCAGCCCCGGAGCCGAATCGAGCCGTTCCGCAGGGTCCTCCAGTCCCGTGGAACTGAGCCTCGAGATCACCCTCGCCGAGGTCAAGGCCCATCTGGATCTGGGGAACGTCGTCGAAGCAACCGACATTCTGGCCAAGGTGCAGTCGACCGACCACACCGCGGATCCATGGCGAGTGCAGTGGTACGCAGGCCTGATCGCGCTATTGCATCACGAATACGATTCTGCGTTCACGAGTTTCGACAACGTACTCGGCGCGATGCCCGGCGAACTCGCACCCAAGCTCGCTCTCGGAGCCACCTCGGAATTGCTCGGCCATGCGGCTGCGGGCAACGGCGAGGAAGCCGAGAAGTGGCGGGCCCGCGCCGAAGGACTGTATCGAGCGGTGTGGCGGACCAATCGCGGCATCGTGAGCTCGGCGTTCGGCTTGGCCCGGCAGTTGCAGCGGCGCGGAGATCAGACCGGGGCAATCGCTGCCCTCGATCAGGTGCCGATCAGCTCACGGCACTACTCGATGGCGCGCATGACCAGCGTGCTGACACTGCTGATGGACCGCTCGCGAGCGGAGCTGTCCGAAGCCGATTTCCGTTCTGCTGCACGGCGAGTGGCGTTGCTGCCCAAAGCCGAGAGCCGGGCGCTGCAGATGCGGACACTCGTACTGGCGATGGCATTGGACTGGATCGTCTCCGGCCACGCCGCCACCGCCGAGCGAGAACCCATTCTCAGTGTCCCGTTCACCGAGGACGGCTTGCGGCGCGGCACCGAGAAAGGTCTGAGGGCACTGGCCCGCAACGCCACCGATCGCGCCCACCGTTTCTCGTTGGTGGACCTGGCGAACGCCATTCGGCCGCGTTCGCTGTTCTAGCTGCGCACCAGGCTGTCCGCTGCCCGAGCGATCGCCAGCTCCTCGTTGGTGGGCACCACCAGCACAGTGACGGTCGACGAGTCGGTGGAGATCACCCGAGCCTGCTTGCTGCGCAGCGCATTACGCTCTGGGTCGATCTCGATGCCGAAGCCCTGGAGATTCGCGAGGGCATCGGCGCGCACTGCTGCGGCGTTCTCGCCGACACCGGCGGTGAACGTGATGGCGTCGAGCCGGCCCAGCCCGATCATGTACGCACCGATGTACTTGCGCAGACGGTGGATGTAGACGTCGTATGCCAAGCGTGCGGAGGCGTCGCCGTCGTCGATCCGTTGCTGCAATTGCCGGAAGTCGTTGACCCCGGACAGTCCGATCAACCCGGAGCGACGGTTGAGCAGGGTATCGATGTCGTCGACGCTCATGCCTGCACTGCGACGCAGATGCAGAATCACCCCGGGGTCGATATCCCCACTGCGGGTACCCATCACCAGACCTTCGAGGGGAGTCAGTCCCATCGAGGTGTCGACCGCCTTGCCGCCGGCGACGGCCGAGGCCGAGGCCCCGTTGCCCAGGTGCAGCACGATCTGATTCAGCTCCGCGAGATCGCGTTCCAGGAACTGCGCCACCTGGTCCGAGACGTAGTGGTGCGAGGTGCCGTGGAAGCCGTAGCGCCTGATGTCGTGCTCGGCGGCGACGTTCGCGTCGATGGCGTAGGTCGCGGCCGCGTCGGGCAGGGAGTGGAAGAAGGCGGTGTCGAACACTGCCACGTGCGGCACGTTGGGCAGCTGCTTCCTGGCGACCTCGATGCCCAGCACGTTCGGCGGATTGTGCAGTGGTGCAAGACTACTGAGGTCCGAGATCTGCTGCACGACGGCGTCGTCGATGATCGTCGGCCGGTAGAACACGGTCCCGCCGTGGACGACGCGATGCCCGACCGCAGTTACCGATTCCAGTTCGACGCCTGCGTCGGCGAGCATCGCGAAGGCCAGTGCGAGACCGGCACCGTGGTCGTCGATGTGCTGGATTCGCTCGACACTCTCGCCCCGGTAGTCGAGTTCGACTCGGCCGTCGGATTCACCGATGCGCTCGACGAGCCCACTGGCCACGGACTCCCCCGAGCCGGGGTCTACGAGTTGGAACTTGACCGAGGACGAACCGGAGTTGACGACGAGAATGCTCACTTGCCCTCCTGATCGGCCGCGGCGGCGATGCCCTGTGCCTGAATCGCCGTGATGGCGACGGTGTTGACGATGTCCTCGACCAGCGCACCGCGCGAGAGATCGTTGACGGGCTTGCGGAGGCCCTGCAGAACCGGCCCGACGGCAACCGCGCCGGCGCTGCGCTGGACGGCCTTGTAGGTGTTGTTGCCGGTGTTGAGGTCCGGGAAGATGAACACCGTCGCTCGGCCTGCCACGTCGGAATCAGGCAACTTCGACGCGGCGACGGACGGTTCGATCGCCGCGTCGTACTGGATCGGACCTTCCACGAGCAATTCCGGATTGCGTTCGCGCACAAGCGCTGTGGCCTGCCGCACCTTGTCGACGTCCGCTCCGGAACCGGATTCGCCGGTGGAGTACGACAGCATGGCCACCCGTGGTTCGATCCCGAACTGGGCCGAGGTCTGCGCCGAGGACACGGCAATGTCGGCGAGCTGCTCGGCCGTCGGGTCGGGTACGACTGCGCAGTCACCGTAGGCGAGAACACGATCGGACAGGCACATCAGGAAGATCGACGACACCGTCGACACACCCTCGGTCGTCTTGATGATCTCGAACGACGGCTTGATGGTATGTGCGGTGGTGTGCGCCGCACCGGAAACCATGCCATCGGCAATTCCCTTGTGCACCATCATCGTTCCGAAGTACGAGATGTCGGCCATGATCTCGCGGGCACGGTCGATCGTCATACCCTTGTGCTTGCGCAGCTCGGTGTACTCGGCCGCGAAGTCCTCGGCGTAGTCGCAGTTCTTGGGGTCGAGAACCGTCGCACCGTCGAGATCCACGCCCAGTTCCGATGCGCGTCGTCGAATGGGGCCTTCCTCGCCGAGGATCGTCAGGTCCGCAACCTGACGCTGCAGCAGACGTCCGGCAGCCCGGAGGATGCGATCGTCGCCGCCCTCGGGGAGCACGATGTGCTTGCGATCGGCGCGCGCCCGGTGGATCAGCTGGTACTCGAACATCTGCGGGGTCGTGATGGTGGGAATGGCGATGTCGAGCCGCTCCAGAAGAGTTTTCGCGTCGACCCGCTGTTCCATCAGACCTA
>NZ_LVCU01000127.1:0-3331 GCF_001647185.1 Rhodococcus sp. EPR-147 | reverse complement strand
CGGTGGTCAGGATCGGCAACCGGGGGCCGAGCCCTGCCACCAGACGAGCGATCGCCGGATGGGGCTCGATGCCGCCGTTCATGATGATTCCGGCGAGAGACGGAAAGCCCTCCGCCTCATGGGCATTGACGAGGGCGAGCAACACGTCGGATCGGTCTGCCGGTGCAATGACGACGACGCCCTCGGTGAGGCGTTCGAGGATGTGCTCGGCCGTCATACCACCGACCATGACCCGCAATGCTTCTCGTTGCAGCAGCGACGAATCACCGCTGTACAGCGTGCCGTCCACCGCCTCGAGCAGTTCCGCCATCGTCGGCGCGACGAGGAGCGGAATCTCCGGCAGAGACCACGCGGGCACGCCGACCGACGCCAACGCGTCGGTGACCGCATCGAGGTCCTCGGGGGCGCAACGGTTCGCCACGATCGCAGCCAGGTGGGCATGATGCTGACGCAGTTCGCCCTGGCACAGAGTGGCCAACTGCGCGATCTCGTCGGGCGTGCGCCCGGACCCGCGCAGCGCAAGCAACACGGGGGCACCGAGATTGACCGCGATGCGCGCATTGAAGCCGAGTTCACTGGGGCTGCCGACGTCGGTGTAGTCACTGCCCACGATCACCACGGCGTCGCACTGGGACGCCACCTCGTGATACCGATTGACGATCTCACTGAGCGCTGCATCCTGATCGGCGTGCACCTGCTCGTACGTGACACCGAGCGACTGCTCGTACGTCAGATCTGCGGTGGTGTGCTCGACGAGCAACTCGAGGATGTAATCGGGCTCTTCGGTCGACCGAGCAATGGGACGGAACACCCCCACCCGGGCCGCGGAAGCGGCGAGCATCTGCAGCACACCGAGCGCGATGGTCGACTTCCCGGTGTCCCCTTCCGGTGACGCGATGTAGATGCTCGAGGGATACATGTCCGACGCGTCGGTGCCGCTGGGCTCAGCCATGACCGCCAGCCTAGTAGGGGTCGTTCCGCGGGCTCCACTCCTGGCTGGTAGGGCTCGTTCCGCAGGCTCCACTCCTGCCCAGCAGGTGGGGTGTTGACACCGGGCGCGGTCGGGTTGTCCCATGAACCATGGCCGAATCACCGTTCCCGGATGTGCGCTGGGGCAGCGAAACATCGTTCATCCGCAAGCCCGCCGTGAAGTTCGCGTCGACGAAGCCCGGTTCGTGGGTAATCCGGAACCTCGCAGGCGTCGACCGGTGGCTCTTGACCAAATCCGACGGCCGCTTCACCGTCCTCGGGCCGATCGCGGCTCCGGTGGTGTTGCTGACCACCACCGGCCGCAAATCCGGCAAGCCCAGGACGAGTCCGCTGCTGTACTACCGGGAGGGCGACAAGATCTACGTCGTCGGATCCAATTTCGGTCAGCAGCACCACCCGGCGTGGACGTCGAACCTCCTCGCAGACCCGAAGGCCGTGGTGGCCATCGGCGGCAAGAAGATTCCGGTGACGGCCACCCGGATCACCGGCGACGAGAAGGCTCGTATCTACCGGCAGTTCGACGCGATGGTCGAGGTCTACGGCGAATACGAGACCCGGACCGACCGCGACATGCGATTGTTCGCACTCGCGGCCGATCTCTAGTGTCTTCGGGATTCAGCCGAGCTTGCGCAGGCGCGGGGCCAGGTCCTTCTCGAACAGCTCCAGGAACCGCTTCTGATCGTGTCCGGGCGCGTGGAACACCAAGTGATTCAGGCCGGCATCGGTGTACTGCTTGACCTTCTCCACTGCCTCGTCCGGGTCCGATGCGACGATCCAGCGCTTGGCGACCTGCTCGATCGGCAACTCGTCGGCGGCCTTCTCCATCTCGATCGGATCGTCGATCGAGTGCTTCTGCTCGGGCGTCAGTGACAGCGGGGCCCAGAAACGGCAGTTCTCCAGCGCCAGTTCGGGATCGGTGTCGTAACTGATCTTGATCTCGATCATCTTGTCGATCTCGCCGGCGTCGCGCTCGGCCTTGCCCGCGCCCTCTTCGACGGCCGGAAGCAGCTTGTCGGTGTAGAGCTCCATGCCCTTGCCCGACGTGCAGATGAATCCGTCGCCCGCACGTCCTGCGTACCGCGCCACCACGGGTCCGCCGGCCGCGATGTAGACCGGAATACCGCCCTCGGGGACGTCGTAGATCGACGCGCCCTTGGTGGTGTAGTACTCGCCCTCGAAGTCGACGCGGTCGCCGAGCCACAGCTCACGCATCAACCGCACCGACTCACGCAGGCGCGCGAATCGTTCCTTGAACTCCGGCCATTCGCCGGTGAATCCGGTCGCGATCTCGTTGAGCGCCTCTCCGGTGCCCACACCCAGCATGATGCGTCCGGGGTACAGGCAACCCATCGTCGCGAACGCCTGCGCGATGACCGACGGGTTGTAACGGAACGTCGGCGTCAGTACCGAGGTGCCGAGCTGAATCGTGTTCGTCCGCTCCCCGACGGCCGTCATCCAGGCAAGCGAGAACGGTGCGTGACCGCCTTCGTGCCGCCACGGCTGGAAGTGATCGCTGACCGTCGCCGAATCCATACCGTGCTGCTCGGCGAGCACACCGAGCTCGACCAACTCACGCGGTCCGAACTGCTCCGCCGATGCCTTGTACCCCAGCTTGAGACCCTGCGCCACGCCGAACTCCTGTCGTTGGTCGTCCTAGTTCTTCGATTGTGCACCTGTGGTGGTTCACCACGCTCTACTGGATCCCCAGAACCGTGACCACTGCCGCCAGTACCGCTACGAAGCCGATACCTACCGCGAAGATCCACAGATCTCGTGACTCGGGCATCGGTGCACCACTTTCGAGGGCATCGCGAACGCGCATCCACCGTCGCAGACCGATGATCGGTGCCGCCGCAGCAAGACCGATCAGAATCAGGCCCAGCGCCGTCCGAACCCACCCGGTGCTGAAATCGGGAACCAGGTGGACGATCGCGATTCCGCCGGCGAGCAGGCCGAGAGAGGTTCGCAGCCAGGCGAGAAAGGTGCGTTCGCTGGCGAGTGTGAACCGCTCGTCGGGGCGCGTCACGCCCGTGGGGTCATGCGCTCGCGAGTCAGATGGGCAACCTGGTCCGGGTCGTCGGGGGTGAAGACCGGCGAGATGCGGCGGAGAGTGAGCACCACTGCAGTGTCCTTCTTGGGACGCATCACGTCCAGCGGGAGCCACTGATCGATTGTCGACGCACCCCACAGTCAAGCCGCTCCCGGAACTCGAGTTCGAGCAGACCCTGTCGGTCGGATTGCACGCTGCGCGAGGGCATCAGCAGTCAGGAGAAGCCATTGGCTTCGCCTGTACCTTTTGGTACAGTGTGTATCGATCAGTACACACTGTACCGCCTGGCAC
>NZ_LVCU01000126.1:0-2708 GCF_001647185.1 Rhodococcus sp. EPR-147 | reverse complement strand
AGAGCGCGCGAAAGCCGTTGCCGACCTTCGATTGGACGGACCGCAACGGGTACTCGATGTCGCATGCGGGCCGGGCAACTTCACCAGGTTCCTCTCGGAGGCTCTCACCGGTGACGGGCTCGCCGTCGGGTTCGACATCTCCGAGGCGATGATCGCCCGCGCCGTGCGAGACAACCGCGGACCCCGCGCGGCGTACGTGCGGGGAGATGCCGCCCGACTGCCCTATGCCGACGGCGCGTTCGACGCCGTGTGCTGCTACGCCGCTCTGTATCTCGTTCCGCAGCCGATGACGGTGCTGGACGAGCTGATTCGCGTCGTGCGCCCGGGTGGACGCATCGCGATCATGACCAGCTGCGAGCCACGTCCGGCACCGCTGGGTACCGTCGTCGGCTTCGGAACGGGCCTGGCGGGCGTGCGGATGTTCCCGAAGAACCTGTTCGTCGACGTGTTCGAGGCATCGGGACTGACCGAGATCGAGCAGGAAGTGCGCGGCCTCGCGCAGTTCGTCAGCGCTACCAATGCCCGCGCAACGGAGCGGATCTAGGTCTTGGGACCGTAGTCGCTGACGATCCACTGACCGTCCTGGTCGGTGACCGTCACCAGCAGGAGATTGGGAACGTTGCCGGGGTCGGGCTGCTGTACGTTCTGTGTCGTCTGCTGGGCGAACACCGCCACCTTGTACTCTCCACCGGATTCGGAATCGATTGCCGCCGAAAGAACCTCACCGGTCGCCACCACCTGGGACTCGTTCATGATCGCGGTGAGTGCTTCCCGGACACCGTCGTACCTGTCCTGCAGTGACTGCGACGCGCCCTGGTCGACTCCTTCGAAGAAGGCGTCGAGGTTGCGGTAGTCGTACGTCAACGACCGTGCGGTGTACTCGGTGGCCGTGTTCAGCGCCATCTGCCGGTCCTGCTCGTGTGCACGTTCGGCTGCCAGATCGCCTGCCGCAGAATGCCACAGCACGCCGAACACCACTGCCAGCACTACCCCCGGTACCGCCGCACCCACGACGGACCACCGGATACGGCGTCGCCGCTCGGGGTTCTCGGGCGCAGTCGCAGTCTTGTCCTCGGGCATTGTTTCTGTCTTCTTTTCGGATGCATCTACTTCGACCATGAGGGGGTCACTCCAATCAGTTCGGAATCTGGACGGACAGCTTGGCCGGTCCGCCCGGAGGGAAGACGGCCTGCAACATGTCGACGATGGAACCGGCGTCCACCCGCATCGGCTTGATGGGCGCGGTGTACGGCTTGAGAAGCGTTGCGATGAGGGCAAGGTCGGGTGAGAGGGGCGTCAGATACTGATCTATCTTCGGGCCGATCTTGCCGAGTGGATCGTCCCAGACGTCCGCGCCGACGTACGAGTAGTCGTTGAAGCCCTCGAGCAGATTGGCCACACCCGAACCCGTCGCACCGACCCACGGCGCGGCGTCGGTCATGACCGGGCCGTAACCGTAGGCGTTGCGTCCGCCCTGTTGAGCATTGTCGTAGAGCCTTCGGATCTCACCGCTCTTGTCACGCAGCGTCGCCGACAGATATCGGAAGGCCTCCACCAGGCGATCGACATCGCCTTCGCGACCGTCGACCGCTGCCGACGCGGTCTCGGTCAGCCCCTTCACTGCATTCGTATCGAGCTGTGCGGCAAGGGAATCACCGAGACTCAGCGCCTCGCTGACGGTGATCGACGCGCGGACCTGCTCGTTGCCGATCTCGTCCCCGTCCGTCAGGTCGGGACCCCCGGTTCCTCGCGGGCGCAGATCCAGGTACTGCTCCCCGGCAGCGGACAGATTCGCGACGACCACCTCCGAGTCCGCGGGAATTCGATGATCGGCGTCGAGGGCGAGAGTGACGTCGAGCCCGCCCGGCACCACCGCGATGCGCTCGACCCGACCGACGTGGATTCCGCGCGAGGTCACCTGCGAGGTGTCCATCAAACCGCCCGACGTATCCATGTGCACCACAATGCGGTTGGTACTCCGCGTGGGGTTCATGTCCAGGACGCCGACCGTCAGGTAGACGACACCGACAACCGTCATGGCCATCAATGCGAGGAGTGAAACGACTGTGCCCGGCCTCATCGCACGATTCCTATCCCGCGCAGGATCCCGATCATGTCGTCCGCCAGTGCACCGGCTCCGCCATCGGTCGAGACCGAGCGCACTGCGATGTTCGGTGTCGACTCGAAGTAGGGAATCAACCGCTCGCGCAACAGGGTGTTCGCCTTCTCCATGTTCATCGGTACCGAGGAGTCGGAATTGGCGATCGCGATCAGTGCCGGTGAGATCGTCTCGACCGCGCCCGCGAGTTCCGGGTACGGACCGGCGAGGACGTCACCGATGTTCTGCGACATGTACCCCAGCGTGAAGATCATGTGGACGACGCTGAACAGCACCTCGGCCAGTCCGTCCGATCGTCTCGGACCGAGTTCGAGGACGCGTTCGACGCCGTCTCGCTGTGTCACGACGGTGTTCGACACCTTCTCCGCCGCTCCGAGGATTCGATCGATCTCGGGGGTGTTGTCGCCGATGTCGGTCAGTGCGATCCGCGCCGCGTTGTTGACCTTGTCGATCTCCGCCGGATCGGGAGGAATCGCGGCGTTGACGTTGTTCACCGCCTCCTGCAGCTGAACGTAGTGACCACCGGTCACCAGATTCGACACTCCTCGCAGCACGTCCTCGACGTTGTCGGCCGGAACCGTACGTTCGA
>NZ_LVCU01000125.1:0-6252 GCF_001647185.1 Rhodococcus sp. EPR-147 | reverse complement strand
TAGATCTCGCCCAGAATCGACGACTGCCGAAGCTCGGCGACGGTGTCGGACGGCAGCTGCACATCGGTGGACAGGTCCACCGTTGCCACGGCGGTCGACCCCACCAACTCGACGGTGTCGAGGACGCCAGCGTCGACGCCTTCGACGATCACCTTCGCTTTTTCCGGAAGATTGAGCACGCTCGCGAATTCGATTCGCAGGGAGTACTTGTCGCCTGCCACGTAGCTGCCGGGAATCGGCAGGTCGGCCGGGTCGACGCTGCACCCCGACAGCAGGGCGACACAGCACAACCCGGTGATCGCGCGCCTCATCGCCATCCCGCCGAACCCAGTATCAGCTGCACCAGACCGACATCGATGACATCGCCTCGTTGCTGGTCCGCCGAGCACGTCGGTCTGTACTTGTTGAGCAGAGCGCAGACCTCGTTGGGAGAATTGGTGTCGATCTCGAACTGCGGCGGGTGGTAGATCACCCGACCGCTCCTGGAATCGTTGTCGTACATCGTCATCAAGTTCTCGCCTACGGTCGGCACCTGCGCCAGGATGTCCTTGATATCGCCCACCCGTCCGAGCAGTACGTCGACCACCGGCACCGCTTGGTCGAGAAATGCGTAGACCTTCTCGTCGTACTTCGCGACGTTGCGCGCCAGCGGCGGAATGAGCTCGGTGGGCAAAGCGACCGTGGTGCCGAAGGACTGGGTGAACTCCGACAGCGTGATCATCCCCCGCTTCAGATTGTCGAGCAGCTTCGCCACCTCGGGCCAGCTCACCACGAACGTGTCGATCAGGCCGTCGAGGTTGTCGATCAGACGCCGCACGGTGGTGTCCTTGTCGGCAGGATCGCCGACCAGCTGCGCCAGTTGCCGAAGGCTGTCGTTGAGCTGGGTGCCGGAGCCGCGGAGCGAATCGTCGGCCGAACGCAAGGTGTCGCCGAGGATCTCGTCGTGGTTGCCCTCGGCGTCGGCCGGACCGAGCAGATCGGACGCCAGGCCCGACACGGCGTCGAGTGTGTCGCTGATTCCCAGTGGAGTTCTGGTGCGATCCAACGGAATACAACTCGACCGGTCGAACTCGGGACCGTCGATGTAGGGCTGCGTGAATTCCACGTGCCGGTCGGTGACGATCGAATTCGACAGTGTCACGGCCCCCACCTCGGCGGGCAGCCTGAGGCTGTCGTCGATATCCATGGTGACCACCACCGCGGTGTCGGTGTTCTCGATGCGTGTCACCGTTCCGACGACCACACCGAGCATCATGACCGAATTACCCTCGTACAACCCGACCGTGTCGGTGAACTCGGCACACAGCGAGGAGTTGCCCGCACCGGGGTCGATGACCGATGTGGCGGACGCAACCGAACCGACGAGCGTGACGACGACTGCTGCCGCCACGGCGATGCGTACCGATCTGCGTCTCATCAGCACACCCTCCCCGGCAACGGAATACACACGCCGACACCGACGACCGTGTCCTGCGACTGGTCGATCACGGGCCCCTGCCCGCCGCCGATCAGAGTGGCGAGACCGTCCGAGCTTTCCTTCATGGTCGTGATCGCCCCGTCCACGTCACCCAACTGTGCAAAGAGCTTCTGCGTGATCTCCTCTAGCTGGACGATCGACGGCTCGAGCCCCTTCTCGAATGCGACCACGGGACGGTGGAAGAGCTCGAACATTCTCCCGAGCAGGTCGAAAGCACTGACAACCTCGACGCGCTTGTCGCCGAATCCTTTGGTCAGGGTGCCGAGCTCGCGTACGAGTTCGGTGAGCATGACCCGATCGGCGGCCAATGCCCCGACGTACTCGTCGGATACCACGAGCCCGCGCTCGAGTTGATCGGACCGCGTCGCGAGCGTATCGGTGAGCGAAGACAGGTTGTCCACGATCGCGCGAGTGGACTGCGGCTGTTCGGTGACGGCCTTGTCCAACTCGGCCACGGTCTCCCGCAGCGTCGAACCGTCGATGTCGCGAACCAGCGGTGTTGCCGACTCGATCGCGTCGGACAGTTCGTAGGGCAGCTCGACCCGCTCCGGCGGAATCGGTGCCGAGCCGAGCTCGCCGTCACCGTGCGAGGTGAGCATCACGTAGTGACCGCCGATCGGTGTCAACAACTTCACCGTGACGGTAGACGCATCGCCGACGAAAACATCGGAGCTGACACTGAATTGGACATCGACATGCGCACCGGCCAGCTCGACCGAACGCACCGACCCGACCGCGATACCGGCGATCCTCACTTCGTCGCCCGGCTTCACCCCGGCTGCCGAGCCGAACTCCGCGGTGTAGGTCCGCTCGCCGAACGGAATCGTGTACAACGCCGCCGCGATCAGGAGCAGGACCAGAGAGGCCGCGACACCGACCGCGCCCCAGAAGAAGTGCGCTTTGTTCTCCGATTGCTCGTCACGAACGCCCTTGCGTAGTACGCGGCTCATCGGCACACCACCAAATTCTGTCCGCCGAGCACGATCTGCCCGATCCCAGGGATATCCTGCTGTCCGCGACTGCAGGAGTACGTCTGTGCGCCCGGGTCCGGAATGCTCGCATTGAGTCCGGTCAACAATCCCGGCGCGAGTGCCAACATCTCGGTCACCTGTTCGGTCTGCGGAAGCATTCGACGCAGTGCCCCGTCGACCGGCGCGTAGCTGTTGTCGTACGCCCGCTCGAGGCCCTCCATCAGCCCCACGAACGGTCGCAGCCCGTAATTGGCCTGATCCAGCGACGCGAGCACGCCGTCCATCTGGGTGCTGAGCTTGGAGACCAGACCGTGCAGTTGTTCGAGAAGGTCTGCGACCGACGCGGATTGGCCACCGATCGAGTCCGAGATCTGGCCGAGGTTCTCGATCAGGAGCCCGATGATCGATTCACGCTGTACTGCGAATTGGGTGATGCGATCCACGTCGCGCAGGACCGGACCGAGTCCGGACCCGTCACCCTGAACCATCCGGAGAATGTTCTCGGTGAACTGATTGAGCTGTGCGGTGTCGAGGGTGTCGAAGATCGGCTCGAAGCCGTTGAACAGCTTGGAGATGTCGAAGGACGGGATCGTTCGATCCTTGGAGATGGTCGCCCCGACCGCCAACGGGGCTCCGGTCGCCGAATCCTTCTGCACGAGTTCGACGTACCGCTGCCCCAGAAGATTCTGGTACCGAACCGCAGCCTGGGTGTTGGCGAAAATCGGCCGTCGGTCTTCGATCTCGAACTCGACCCGCGCGAGGGCACCGTCGAGTTCGACCGACGACACCTTGCCGATCTGCACCCCGGACATGCGCACGTCGTCGCCCACGTACAAACCCGACACGTCGTCGAACTCCGCGCCGTAGGACGACAGCGGTCCGCCGACCGGGGTGCGAAGAGCAGCGACGATGATCACCGCACACACCGCGGTCACCGTGAAGAAGACGAGCAGTTTGACCGCGGGGCCCGCTACCTTCTTCATCCGTTCGCCTCCTCGTGTGCGGCAACGGCTCCGGCCAGATTGGGCATGGTTTCGACTATCAGGTCGAGTTGCAGCTGAGGCTTCCCGTCGACGACGGGAAATGCGTCGGAGATACCGTCGAGCACCTGCGGCACTCGGTCGTAGCTGGGCGCCAATGTGCCGATCGACGCGGTGATGGGCACCAGCAGGTCCAGCACCGTGGACAGCAGCTTCGACAGGTTCGGATTGTTCGCCTTCAGCAAGTCGCCCACCGGAATCATCAACTGATCGCTCAGACCGTTGTTGGCGGCGATGGTTCGCGCTCGGTCGGCGGGTGCCTCGACGTACACGCTCTTGTCCACCACTCCCACCACCAGATCGAGCAAGGGCGGAACCAGGTTGCCGATTCCTTCGCCCAGTTCGGCACCGCGATGCAGCTTCCAGGCCAGCGGGTCGATCTGGTTGTTCGCCATCATCTGAGCAGTGTCGAAGTACGGCTTCAGGTTTCGACTCACCTCGACGGAGGTGTTCGCGATGAGGTCCAGGAGGTGGTCCACCTGTTCGGTGTCGAGAACCTCGGTGAGGTCGGCGACTCGCCGGAACACTCCGGTCACCGTTGCGCCTCGCAGGTCTTTCGACACTTCGAGGGTCGAGTTGTCGGCCAGGGGTGCCCCCGTGCCATCGGAGACCAATTCGATTGCAGTGGAACCGAATACGTTCGACGACGAGAATTGAGCCTGCATGGTGTCGGTGAGCTCGCCCGCCTGGCTCGGATCGATCTCCAGTTGCAGCCGCTGCCGTCCGAAGCCGACGGTCTCGATGTTGTCGACCGTGCCGATGGACAGACCACGGAACTTCACCTCCGACCCGGGCGTCAGACCGTCCCCCACCGATGCTGCATCGAGCGTCAGCTCGAAGGGCGAATCGAAGGCCCCGCGTGCGTAGGCGGTGAGGCCGCCTGCGAACACTGCCAAGGCAACGGCCACCGCCAGCCCTCGCAGGCGTAGCGTGGCCGGCCCGGCCGATCGTCCCGTCAGATCGTCGAAAACTGCCATCTCTACCCCGAAATCCTTATGCCCGAGTCGAATCCCCACAGGACCAGCGTCATGATCATGTCCAGTACCACCACGGCAACGAGGCTGGCCCTGATGGCGCGGCCCGAGGCGCGCCCGACTCCCTCCGGGCCGCCCGAGGCGTAGTACCCCTGATAGCCGTGGATCAGGATGATCGTCACGACGAACACCGCGGCCTTCAGGAGTGAGAACAGCACGTCGACCGGCTGCAGGAAGGCACTGAAGTAGTGGTCGTAGGTGCCCGAGGACTGTCCGCCGACAACGCGAACCACCACCGCACACGACAGGTAGCTCAGAATGAGGGTCAGCAGGTAGAGCGGCACGATCGTGACGATTCCCGCGATCACCCTGGTGGTGACGACGAAGGGCATCGACTGAATCCCCTGAGCTTCGAGGGCGTCGATCTCTTCCGAGATACGCATCGCACCGATCTCGGCGGTCATCCTGCATCCCGCCTGCGTCGCGAATCCGATGGCCGCGATCATCGGGGCCAGTTCCCGAGTGCTGGCGTACGCCGAGATGAAACCGGTCAACGGCTCCATCCCCACCATGCCGAGGGAATTGAACCCTTCGATCCCGACGGACGCACCCACCGCGACCCCCAGCACGACCAGCACCGACACGGTTCCGCCACCGACGATCAATTTGCCACTGCCCCAGGTGATGTCGCTGAGGATGAGCAGCATCTGACGCCGATAGGAGCGGACCGTATGGGGTATCGCGGCGAGAACCTTGACGCAGAACGTCAGTTGATGACCCAACATTTCGAGTACATCGAACGGCCTACGACCGAGGTACCTGACACTGCGGCTGAGGTGAGCGGTGCCGTGCACGGTGTACCGCGAAGGAGTTGCCATCTCAGCCCAACTTCTGCGGCATGAACATCGCAACCAACTGCGTGATCACGACGTTGACGGTGAATGCGGACACCACACCGAGCACGACGGACGCGTTGACCGCGTTGGCTACCCCGCGCGGTCCGTGTGCGGCGGACAACCCTCGCTGGCAGGCCACGATGATGACGATGACCCCGAATATCTCGGTCTTCACCAGGGCGACGACCAGATCTGTCACCGAGGCGAAGGACGCGAACGAGCTGATGTAGCTACCGGGCGTCCCACTCTGAAAACCGACGTTGATCGCATAGCCCGCGGCCAGTCCCATGAAGATGATGAGGATGCACAGGAACGGTGCCACCAGGAGGATGGCCGCCAGCCGTGGTGTGACCAGCCGGCGAACCGGGTCGATTCCCATGGTCGACATCGCGTCGATCTCATCCCGGATGGTGCGCGCACCCAGATCGGCTGCCACTGCCGCGCCTGCCGCACCGCCCAACAGCAGTGCCGCGACGATCGGTGCGCCCTGGCGGATGACCCCGAGGCCACCCGCGGCTCCGGCGATGGACGTCGCACCGATCTGATCGGTGAGGCTGCCGACCTGAACGGACACGATGACGCCGAACGGAATGGACACCAGTATTGCCGGCACCACCGTGACGGTGACGACGAACCAGGCCTGATCGATGGTGTCGCGCCACGGATGTCGCAGTGTGAGTATGTCGCGGACGAGGTGGACGAAGGCCAGTACACCCAGCTCCAGAGTTCGCCCGAACGTCCGGAATCCACTGGCAACTCCGTCGCTGACGCGTGCGAGCGTCGATGTCGGCGACGACAATTCCCCACCCCCCGGCTTTCTGTTCAGTGCGACTCCCCCGCGCAGGAACGGAAATTACCAGCCGACCGTCGACCAAGTGACGTTTTCTTCACTTA
>NZ_LVCU01000124.1:0-533 GCF_001647185.1 Rhodococcus sp. EPR-147 | reverse complement strand
CCGAGATCGTGGAGTTCCTCACCGACAAATGGGACCGCGAGCTCGATTACCGGCTCATCAAAGAGTTGTGGGCGTACACGGGCGAGGTGATCGCCGTTCGCTTCGCCTACGAGTATCGTGACGTCACCGGACAATGGTTCCGCGCCTACGGCAACGAGAACTGGCACTTCGATAAGGACGGACTGATGACGCACCGCCACGCGAGCATCAACGACGTCGCGATCACGGAGTCCGACCGTAAGTTCTTCTGGGATGCATCCGGCCCCCGTCCCGCCGACCACGCCGGCCTGAGTGACCTCGGACTGTAATGGCCCGAACTGTCCTCGAACGCTCGGATGCGGTCCGAGCCCTCGCCGACGTGTTTCGCAAGCGTGGTTTCGAGAGCGGCTCTCTTTCCGTCATCCAGCAGGAGACCGGGCTCGGCCGGGGCAGCCTCTACCACTTCTTTCCCGCAGGAAAGACGGACATGGCCCGTGCGGTCCTCGAGCAGGTAGGCAAGTGGTTCGAGGAACAGATCTTCGTTCCCTTGCGCA
>NZ_LVCU01000123.1:0-1461 GCF_001647185.1 Rhodococcus sp. EPR-147 | reverse complement strand
CTCGGTGGTGACCATCATTTCCTCTTCGCTCGTTTGTTGGCGATCTCGATGAATGCGTTGCGCTCGAGCACCGTCAGGTTGAGGTAGACGGACGGTGTCTGGCCGGTAAGCATGCAGAACGTCGCGAGGCTCTTTGCCTCGAACTTGGCTAGAAGTCGGGCTCGTCTTTTGGGTCCGAGTCCTCCTCGACCACACCGGCGGCGACGCGAGCTGCTGCATAGCTGGTGTTGTCGAGGTAGTCGTTCCAGCCGGCCTGTGTGTCCTTCGACCAGGTTTTGATCTGCTCGGGGTTCAGTGCCGCGACGTAGGCGACGGCGAAGATGAGCTGAATGTTGTCACTCTCGGCGACTTCGGCACCGGTGAGCTGCTGCACTCGCTTGAGTGCCCGGCCGGTGAGTCCCTGCAGTTTGTCCTGGAATCCTGTGCTGCTCATAGTCCTGCGTCTCTCTTTCGTTGGATGACCTCGCGGCGCACGCGGAGTACGGCGAAGGGGGTGACTCGTTCGAGCGTGATGAACATGAACGGGTAGGGCGCTTGCGGATCCCAGCGGGTGCCGGCGTGATTCATCGCGACGTAGATACCGCCACCGTGTGACTTGCGGCTAGCGCCACCGGCTTTCGCGTAGGCCCGCATGTTCGAGCCCTTGGCACGGATCGACTTCTTCGTGCGGCCGGTGTAGACCGGGGCGATGACGTTCGCGATGGTGAACGTCCTCGCCGCGATCTGGTCGAACGCCGGCTTGAGCTGTCGAACCGTCTTGTAGAAGACCGTGAGCTTGTCGAGCAGAGGGCGCTTGCCCTCGATCGACAGCTCGATCTTCATGGTGGCCATGAGCTATGCGGCTGCCGTAACTCGAAGCGGTACGCCGGTGCACTCCCACTCGACCTCGAACTCGAACTCTTCGTCGGCGTCGCCACCGAATCCGGGCTTGCTGCCGATTGTGCAGGTGCCGGTGAAGTGCGGCTGCTCGGCGGACGGGATCGCGTTGCCGTAGGGGCGAGCGATGAACTCGACCTCTTGGCCGGAGTTGAGCCATGCGAACGTCCAGAACGAGGTGGTCTGGAAGTCCTGGAATGCGGTGCCGCGCAGGTACCACGTCTTGGTGTCGCCCTCGGCCAGTCGAGCGAACGTGACGAACGATGCGTCGTCGCCGTCGTCGGGCTCGACGCGGAAGCCTTTGATGTCGGTGTTGTATTCCTCGCCGTCGATCAGGATCGACAGGTCCTTACCCTTGGTGCCCTTGAAAGCCATTGCGGTCACTCTTCTTTCATGTCGATTGCGTACGACGCCGTGATTTCAGCGCCGAGATATTTCGTGTCGCCCTCGGTGAACTTCGGCGACTCGACCTCGATGTCCTGCATGTGCGGATGCAGGGCGAGCAATGCGCGGCCGATCATGTCGTTCAGCGCATCGCGGACAACGGTGTCGGTTCCCCTGCCTGCGACGATCTGGATCGTCCAG
>NZ_LVCU01000122.1:0-1304 GCF_001647185.1 Rhodococcus sp. EPR-147 | reverse complement strand
GTCTTCTGCACTTCCCACCCTTGGACGGTGAGGCCAGCCACCTTGAGGGTGTCGATGATCTCGGCTTGCGTTTGCGTGAGGTTCATCAGAACGGAGCCACATAGCGGCGTACCTCGCGGATGATGACATTCATTGGGTCCCTGGATGATCGAGCCGAGACGACGTTCTCGAACCGGTCGGTGAACTGGCTCGGGCCGGCGTTCTGGTCGAAGATCTCGGCGGCGACGTTGAGGTACCACCGCTTCATGGTGGCGTCTGGGATGGGGCGCATCGGGTCCGAGCAGAAGTCGTCCACCATTGCGATGGCCGAGTCGAGGTCGCGACGTGCTGCCTGTTCGTGGTCGTCGGCACCCGCGCCGACGTACGTGCGGAACTCTTCGAGCGACGGCACTGCTGCGGCATTGGGATTGGCCGGCGTTCCTCCGTCCACGTCGCCGGTCGCGGGTGTCGTCATCAGACGGTCCAGGTGATGCGCGTGAGTCCCTTGGGCTGTTCGCTGTAGATGCCCTGGTAGCCGTAGAGCGAGAAGTCCTTCGTCAGGTTGATGATGTTCTCGTCCTGCAGGCTGAACGGTGCGCCGGCCGATTCCATCGTGGTGATGGCTTCACGGGACGCGACGGCCGCGTAGTTGGCGGGAAGGCGCGGCACGCAGATGACGGGCTTGCCGGCGATCTGTCCGGTGAGCTCGATGGAGCCGAGGTCGAAGTTGCCGGCCCAGGTGTTCTGGCCGTTGCCGGCGACCTCGAACACGGGACGGCCGGTGCTGTCCTCGATCAGTGCCATGCCCTTGGCGACATCGCGGCTGACGATGATGGCGTCGGCGGCGAGGCCCTTCGAGTTGTCCTCGATGGCCCAGGCGGCGTCCATGATGACCGAGATCCACTCGGGTGCGCTGTCGGGCTTGCCGGCCCCGGCGAGTGCGATGAGGTTGGTGGAGTCGGCACCTGCGGTCGGGAGTGCGAGCAGGAATGTACGTACGTACAGCTCGAACGCTTCGGCGTACTGGATGCCCATCCACCGCATGCCGGTGTCGAGGATCGCGACCTTGGATCGTTCGATCGCCTGCCGGCTGAAGCTGGTGTAGCCGCCGACGGTGCGGACGGTGCCGGACCCGGTGCCGAGCTTGATCTCGAGGTAGGCGAGATCGTCGCCCTCGGCAGCCTGGACGGTGATCGCGCCGGTCTCTTCGATCACCTTGGCGTACTCGAAGCTGTTGCCGTCCGGCGGCAGCGATTCGCGGGAGAAGATGGTCGACAGGGGCCGGCGACGGTTCGTGAGCCGCAGCTGCTTCTCCAGCCAGTACG
>NZ_LVCU01000121.1:0-8051 GCF_001647185.1 Rhodococcus sp. EPR-147 | reverse complement strand
CGGCTCTCGGTGACGGTGTCGGTGTCGCCCTTGGCCATTGCCTTGAGCAGTTCACCACCGGAGCGGGTGCGGAACTCACGTCGGCCGCGTGTCTGCTCGCCGCCGCCGTCTTCGAGTACTCCGAGCCGGCGCACCAGCTCGGCGTTGTCGGTTCGGAGCTGCGCCACCTCGGGGTGGGCCGCGACCAGCCGCGCAAATTCTTCGGGGTCCATGGTTGATTCCTGTTCTGTTACAGCGCTTCTCACGCTTTCGATGACCGCGCCCTTGTAGGCGGGGTATTCCACGATCGACACCTCACGCAGTGCGACCTTCGTGCGGACAACCACACCGTCGCGGACTTCATGCTCGACGGGGAGGAACCCGACCGAGAAGAACTTCAGTACTCCATCGCGGGCGAGTTCGAGCACCTCGTCGCCGCGTTGGGTGTTGGCGATGCGGCACTCGACCTGCTGACCGCCGTCAACTGCTCGTGACGACACGAGCACACCAACCGGCAGATCGCCACGCTTGAAGCCGCCATGATTGGCGTGGACGGACACCAGCTCACCGTCCGTGATCGAGCCGCGGACGAACTGCTCGGTGTACTCGCCGGCGTTCGTGCGGACGTTGGTGATCTGGTCCCACGGGACGGCGATGCCGGAGATGATGCGGGACTGTTCATCCACGACACCAATTGCGGCAGTACGGATCTCGACATCTTCGAGCACGGGAGCCGATCGGGTCTCGATCGAGCGGGCGTCGATGACGGCCTGCCGGACGAAACAGTCCTTCGCCTCCAGCAGCTTTCGCAGTCCGGTCGTCAGCTCGGGGCCGGAACCTAGAGTGTCGGCCATCTCGGTTGCCATCTCGTGGGCAAACAGCGAGACGCGCTGCAAGTGAGCCGGCAAATGCTTGTACTCGAACAGGTCGAGCAGGTGCTGTGTCGCGGGATGATGGGTCATGCGGTCCTCTTGTTCAGTCGGTACCAGCGTCGGATCTGGCCGGCGGTCCAGTCGGGGCGTTCGTCGCTGGCGGCGCGTTCGAGGCAGGCGTCGAGGCCTGGGTCGATGGTGTGGATTTCTGCGCCGGCGCGGCGGTATTGGGCGAGCATGACGCGCGTCGGGTCGGTGTCGATGATCCATGCGTCTGTCACGACGCCCATGAGGATCTGCGAGATTGCGGCGTGTCGGGCTTTCTGGACGACGCGGCGCATCGGCAGTGGGGTGTCGTGGTGGCCGGTCGAGCCGAATGCGACTGCGAGACGGTCGAAGTCGACAATGGTGTCGCCGGGTTCGGCGTTGTCGGTGATGAACGTGGATTTGCCGGCGCACGGTGGGCCGGTAACGACGTGGATCATGCGTCGATCTCCTTCGGCTGGTCGACACGTTCGGAGGGGATCTTGGTGGGCTCGGCCTTCTGGATCTCGTCGCCGCCGGGGAGCTTCGCGAGGCCGTCGCGGGCGCGGAGCTCGTTCGGGGTGCGGGTGCGGTTGTTGACGTTGGCGGTGTCGACTTCAGCCTTTGTTTTCGAGTCCATGCGCAGCAGGCCGCTCTCGTCCAGCTCGACGCGGTGGCCGGAGGGGATCGGCTGCGAGAGGCCGGATTCGACGCTGTTCATGTACTTCGCCAGGGTGGTGGTGAGGAACTGCAGCGTCGACTGTTCGAGGTTCTGGTACGTGCGGGACTCGGTGCCGCCGGGGACGAGAAGGTCGAATGCTGGCGTACCGCAGATTCGGACGATGCGGCGGTCGATCGAGTCCTGCACCTCGAGCATCTGCGCTTCGGCGGGCTTGAGGTGCAGGGCGTTGTAGGTCAGGCCGGACGAGAGGATGACGCTGCGCCCGCGGTTCGAGGCGAGGAAATTGTTCCACCGGGTCTGGAGTTCCTGTGCCTGGCTCTCGTTCAGGTGGGTCTCGGTGTTGAGGGTGCCGGACGGCACGCCGGCATCGAACCAGTCGGCCTGGAAGTCGCGGAGGGTGATCGCTGCACGCAGCTCGGCCTGCGCCAGGTGACGCGGGCCGATGCCTCGTGCCTCGCCGGTGATGGCGGTGTGCTTGCGGTGGATGATCCGCGAGCGGGGAACCTCTTTGCCCATGTGCCCGTAGATGAGTGGACCCCAGGTGCCGTCCGGCTTGCGCATGCGGACGACGGTCATTTCCTCGGGCGAGGTCGGGATCAGGTTGACGGTCTGCGGGTCACCGACGCGGAGCCAGAAGAATTCTCCGTGCAGCATCAGGTCGTTGACTGCCAACTGCACGAACTCCTCGTAGTCCATGTCGAGGTTCGGCCGGCTGACGATCGACGGGTATTGCCGCGAGGTCGGATCGAGGAGCGCGCCGACGTTGTCGCGGACGGTCGGGCGCATCGAGGACATCATCGTGTTGATCTCGTCCATCGAGCGGGCGAATGCGGACACCTTGAGGGCTTCGCGCCAGCTCACGTCCAAAGATGTTCTGGCAGGAGGCATTACGCCGGGTAGTGGTGAGGTGCCGCCAGCGGAGTCGATCGACCCGCTGCGTGTCTCCACGCCGGTTCCGAATCCGAAGAACTTGCCGATTGCGTTCATTGCTGGGGAACGCTAATCCCATCGGTGTGATTCTCATGTCCGGGTTTTCAGAAGACGCTGATGGGAATGCCTGTGGGTTGCTGCTGCTCGGCGATGAACACACCCATCACCATCGCGTACACCGCGTCGATGTCACCGAGCGATTTGTTCATGTCGATCACCACACCCTGGCCGGCCGACACGGTGACGGTGCGGGGGATCTGCTGCTCGATCTCGAGGTCGCCGGCGTGCTTGAGTCGACCATCCTTGATCATCGAGTGGACGGTGGCGGTGGCGTTCGCGATGTTCCCTCGGGTCATGTACTCGGCCGGCAGGTGATGCTGCTGGCCCAGGGCGAGGACGGTCTGACGCATCGTCTCGGCGTCCGTGACGAACTTCTCCACCTGGACCACCTTGGACAGCTCCACCAGTTTCCGCTCCAGCAGCTCGGTGTTGCCGAACGTGATGGTGCCGATCAGCTGGGTATAGACCACTTCCTCGTGCTTCACCGACGCCACGATCGACACGTAGTCCCACGATCGACGGGACCGGGCGAACGAAATGATCAGCGGGTTCCTGCGGGCGACGGCAGGGATCGGCCCGAACTTGGTCGCGTTCCACACCGGCAGCGGCATCCAGATGTTCTCGACGGACACCATCTCGTTACGGCGGTAGCGGCGATACTCGCTCTCCTGCATACCTTTTCCGTTGCGCAGCTCCGACTCCAAGTCGATGCGGCCGGACGCAATGGCGGGGTTCGCCTGGATGAGCGCCTCGGGTGAGTACAGCGACAGCTCGGGATCGGCCACCCAGAAGAAGAATCCGAACCTCGGGTTGTGGTCGTCGGCCTTCGCTGCGGCAGCCTCGCCGGTGGCGTAGAGCAGTTTCAGCAGCTCGGAATTGTCGTCACCGGAGGTCGTCAGTCCGAGCACGAGTGCCTTCGGCTGCGCCGACGCACCGAGCACGAGAGCATTCCACGCGCCGGGCTTGAGGATATGCAGCTCGTCCAGCAGCATCAGGTTGCCCGAAAAGCCCTGTAGCCCTTTACCATCACCGGCAGCCTTGACGACATAGTTCGCGGGTTTGCGAGGGTTCTTGCTGGTGATACCGGATCGGTCGGTGGTCTTGAACCGAGACTCCAGCAGCGGCACGTTGTCCACGCAGTACCGCGTCTTGCGGTACAGGTTCTTCGCCTGCTCGACGGTGCTCGCGAGGGAGATCACATCGGGCGCACGGGGCACCATGAGGATCAATCCGTACAGCGCGAACACCGCACCGAGGACGGTCTTGCCGTTCTGACGGCCCATGCTGATGACGACCTGCTGGTACACGAGCTTGCCTGCGAGAGCTGGGTTCTCGTAGTCGGCCGGGTACTTCTGCAGCACCTCACGAATGAGCCACTTCTGCCACGCGTCCAGGCCGAACTCGTCGGACTGCTCGAACACGAACACCGCCTCAGCGAGACGGATGAGCATGTCACCCTCGCTGTAGTCGGGGTTCTCGATCGGACGCGTGTACCTCGAGGGCATCCACACCGGCGCTTCGACCATGGCCGGCGCGGTCATGCCGGCGGCGGCGGTCCGTGCAGGATGCGTTCGAGGGCATCATCGAATGGGTCAGACTTGTCCGTGCCGGCGTCATCTGGTTTACACTTGCGCAGCTCCACGAACAACATGCGGAACTCCATGGTGAGACCTGCTGGGAGTGCTTGCCCCTTAGTGGTTTTCACGTCCAGCAGTCGAGCCACATGCATCAGGGACGTGACCAGCGGCGCTTCCGAATCGTCCACCCACTCGTTCGCAGACAGGAACGTCGTGACCGACTCCTCGTACGTCTCACTCAGCACGATGCCCACCGGGACCACCACCTCTCACTCCATGCATGACATCATGCATGATCAACCATCCACCATGCATGACGCCATGCATGAATATTCACTCGATTCTCGTCCCAACTGCTGGAACTCGACCTCCAGCCACCCTGGGGGTGAACATTTGGGAAGCCCCTCGGTGTCGACCGTCCCCTTGGCAAAAACCAAGGGGCCTGCGACACCCCACCATGCATAGATTCCATGCATGACAGTGGATGATCATGCATGGATGAGTATGCATGATCATGGATGATTCTATGCATGACGCACTGACGGATCGAGATGCTCTTCGAGGTGCTGCTGTAGCAGCCACTCCATCTGTGCGTGCGGCATGGTCACGTACTCCATCACGCCCTCGTTCGAGTACCACTCCACTACCAAGCCATACGCACAGCCCTCGTGTGGGCAGTACTTAGTGGTGCGCACCTGTAGCTGAGGGAAGGGGTTCTCGATCATGTGCTTACTCCGAAGTAGTCAGTGTGGAACCACGTCTTGCGGCCGGCCTCCACCTTGTCACCCTTGCGCCTGTTGCAGCCGAAGCACAGCAGCATCAGGTTGTCCTCCTCGTGGCAGCGCACTATCACCCACGGCACCACGTGGTCGATCTCGCATCGGTCATCACTGCCACACTTCTGGCACACATAGCCGGCCCTCGATCGGACACGAGCAGCCATGTCCTTCGGTATGTCGGGCCTGCGTTCGTCAGCCATGGAGCGCCCTCTTCACTAGTTCCATCCGTGCCTCCACCACATGCTCTGCGTTGTGGTGGTCGGGTATGGGCACGCCGGCCCACACCATGCCGAGAGCGTGATGCTTCAACGCGAGATGCGCGCACATGGCCATGACAGGGCAGCCAGCACACAGCTGCTCAGCGGCGTCACGCTTCGTCTTCCACTGCCCGCCAGCCACATTCGCATACTCGTACTCAGCAGCACGCCCTCGACAACGGCTCACCGGAAGAAGCTCTCCAACGGCTCACGCTCACCGCATACGCAGTGATGTGGACCTCTATGGCCCGGCTCAAGCACGCAGAGATGGTCGATATCGCCAGGGTCGGGCCACTCGTGATCGCAGATCATGGCTCGATCACCGGCTCTTCGATGATCTCGGGCTCGGTGTAGCCCCACGACATCGAACCCATCACGTTGCCCTCGGCATCATCGACCTGGACCACGATCATCTTCCGCTCCACGTCGTACGACACCGACGCGAACCGACCCGGCAGGCCATCGAGCGGCACCAACTGGCCCGCCATCAGACACTCACCGCCCACGAGGCACCCTCGCCGTCGCAGTGCACGCCGAGATGACCAGACTTCTTACGGCACAGCAGCGAACCGAATCCGTCCTCCGTCTGCGCATTGCACCGCGTGGCCTCGCTGTCGTTCCACCGGAACTCGTGATCGTCATGGTTACCCACATGGCCGGCATCGAGCCGGCACCGCCGGGGTAGATCGCTGGACAGATCAGATGCAGCACGAGACGGGCATTGTGTGCGTTCTTCCCAGGTCGCACCGTCACGATCGCGATGATGCCCGACGTGACCTGCGAGCCGGATGCAATGCAGCGTCCTGCCGGTGATTACGGAATCGGAGAACTCATGACACATCAGCTCCCCGCCGTTGACTTCGACTGCGAGCATGTCGGCACCGTCCTGGGCGACGATGTGCAGCAACGCTTCAGCGGCCGACTCCAGCGACTTACGCGCCGCCACGATCGAGCCGAGCGCCTGAGTCACATTCCATCGGTGATCGTCAGTCTCGGGTAGCCGAGACAACAGATGATTCGCCGCGCCCTCGATCACGATGGCCGGCCCAACCAGATCCGCTACTTGGAACGATGTCGCATCAAGCAACGTCGCCAGCTCCTTGTCCATCACAGCTTGCCGTTCCTCAGGTAGTCCTCGAACTTGCTGGCACGCAGAATCGTTCGATTGGTGGTGGAGGCGTATTGGACCGAGTCCGTGGGGGTCTCGGCAATGGACAGTGAGACGGCGAGTGACAGCGCGGTCACTCGCGTGTTGTCGTCCTCGAATCGGTCTGGCATCAGAACAACATCCCTTCAGGTACCGGCACCGCGTGCCGAATGTGATCGGACCCAACGAGAGTCAGGCCGCGTGAGTATCGAGCCGCCGCCGCCAGGTACAGGCCGGCCTCGGGCAATGTGATCGGTTCGCACCGACGAATCGGTGAGTTGTACATGTTGGCGAACAGCACCACATCTCGGTTGTGAGCAGCGGTCGATACAACGAACGATGCAGTGTCCGGTCGTGGTCCACTGCTGTGCTCGAAACCGAACTCATGTTCCGCACATACGGATTCGACTGCCTTCACTATCGACGGCGACGAACTGTAGAGACGTACAACGATCGCGCTCACCTATTACTCCTTCCTATAGATCCGAGTGGGTCACCCAACCGAAGACGGAATGGGGGCCTTGCTTGGGGACCTCCCAAGCCACCTCCCAAATTTCCGAACCCCGTTTGTCCGCACCAACGCCTCTAGCCTCACGTCCACTGGGACGCAAGGCCTTTCAGGTATTACCCGACATCGCAATGATCAGTTGCGAGCAGGTCCCAGCAGCTAGTTCTGCCGAGCTTCGTAAGGGTCCACATGACTAGAGCGGTCGGTTAGCGTCGGACTCACCAGATAGCGACGTAGAGCACGTCAGATCGGCGCTGCGGCATCACCGTCCAGCTGAGAGGGGTACGCAAGCCTGTTCATCGAATCGCGGCAGTCACGGCACACGTTCGGTACGGGAATGATTCGCTTGGGGTTGAACGGGCGCTCGCACACGTCGCACACGACGCGCTGCAAGCGGTCTCCGTGGTCGATCATGGCTTGTCTCCGGCCGCTATCTGCCAGTAGTGCGCTCGGTCGAGTTGGTGGGCCTGCTCGATGGTGTCTGACTCCACGTAGGCCAACTCGGCGCGCCTGTAGGCAGCAGCAGCGAGTACTTGGCATTCGTGGGCCGTCAGCGCGAGCGTGCGGAGCGCGGCCCGGTCGTCGGGATCTGCGGGGTGGCTTCTCACTGGTGGATCACCCACCGAATCTGCGGTTCATTCGTCGTTGAGAAGCAGGGGCGAAGAACCTCGATCACGTCATCGAACCAACGGATTTCGTCCCAGCGGCAGTAGATGACTAGCTCGTCGAGCAGTACGCCTCGACCCGCTCCAAGGTGTCGAATAGACCTGGGAGACCAGACCTCGTGTGCGCCGAACTCCATGCGGTCTTTCAGGCCCGACGCGTGGACGTGGTCCAACGTGCGGCCGATGATGACGCGCCGCCTCACCGGCATCAGCCCTGACCGCCGGCGAGGACGTAGCCGGCCAGCATCGCGAGCAGAATGCATGCGAAGCCACACGAGGGCAATAGCCACCACAGGAACGCTTTGCGGATGAACTCACGCAGCTGCTCGGTGGGCCACTGAGGGCGATCGGTCGGCGTCACGTATCGGCTCATGCATCTGCCTTCGGTTTCGCGAGAGATTCGATCTCGTCGCGGTCGAATAGGTGCGCTCCGGTGACGCCAGGCATCTTCACTGCGGTGAGTTGGCCGGCTGCGGCGCGGCGGTTCACGGTGGCTTTGCTCACACCGAGGAGCCGAGCGGCTTCGGCTGCGCCAATTACATCCATGTGATCCACAACGACGAGTGTGAGT
>NZ_LVCU01000120.1:0-385 GCF_001647185.1 Rhodococcus sp. EPR-147 | reverse complement strand
CGGCGTTGACCTGGGCTGGCTGCTAGGCCAGTCCGATCCAGACGATGGTGGTGCCCCCAGTAGGACTCGAACCTACGACCTGCGGATTAAAAGTCCGTAGCTCTACCAACTGAGCTATAGGGGCGCGGCTCGAAAGTGTAATGGGCCGCGCGGTGCCGACGGGCAGTACCCCCGGCAGTGGTGTCGACCGGGGTCAGCGTCCGAAGCTGCTGCATCCGCTCGGTACCGGAATGCCGGCCAGTCGGTCGTCGATCCAGGCGTACGCGCCCGGGATGCCGCTGAACGCGACGATCAGGTGCTCGCCGAGATACTCCTCGAGTCGGACGTTCGCACCCTGCGCGCACCACTCGTCGTAGAGGGTCTCGGCTCCCTGTCGTGGGATCCA
>NZ_LVCU01000119.1:0-28801 GCF_001647185.1 Rhodococcus sp. EPR-147 | reverse complement strand
ATCTCGGTGCGGTCGACGTCGGGGATGTCCGAGAGCGCCTGCGCGGGGATCGGGGCCACCAGTCCACCGGGGGCGAGCAGGCTGACGCACATGTCCTTGGCGACGGTGGCCAGGCGCAGTCCGTCGGCGTTCATCAGCGAGAACAGTTCGGGGTACTCGCGGGCCACTCCGAGCGCTGCGGACAGGAAAAGCGTCGATGCCGCAGTTCCGTTCATCGACGTCAGCAGAATCCGGTAATCGGTCGGCGGACCACCGAACGCCGCGCCGACCAGATTGACGTCGGGCGCGTACGAGGGGGCCACTTGCGCGGCCCATCCTGTGGCGATCGCCCCACCCGAATATCCCGTGACAGCGATGGGAGACGACGCGGGCAAACCGAGCTCGGGTAGCCGGACCATCGCTCGGAGGGCATCGAGTACCGCGTGCGCGGCCATGCGCCCGGCGGCGTATGCCTGCCGTGGCCCCTCGTGATCGGTGACGACGACGGCGTAGTTCTTGGCCAGGAAGGCCTGCACTGCCGGAATCTCCCGGGCCAACCCGCGCGGGAGCAGCCAGGACGGTGCGCACGTGTTGCCGAGTGAGTTGATGGCCATGTTGTACGCAACGACGGGCCGGCTTCCGGGCCCGGTCCACGGTGCGATCGGCACGATCACGGTGGTGGCCGCAGCAACGGGCCGGTCCTTGGAGTCGTTGGTACGAAACAGGATCTGCGTCGACGTGACAGGCGTGAACAGCAACCCGACGGTCACCTGTCGGGTTGCCAGCACCGCCCCGGGAGGTTGTTGTTCGTAGCCTGCGGGCGGATCGAACCAGGGCTCGCCCAGTGGGGTGGGTAGGTAGAGCGCTGGATCGGCGACGGGTGCCACGAAGTTGCCCAGAGGGTCTGCGGTCGCCGTTCCGGTCGTCGAGAGCGTGAGCACGGCCACCGCGATCACTGTCGTGATGGAACGAAATGCGCAGATCGGTACCTTCATGGCATTCACTCGTCTCGAATCGGCCGATCTCCCCCTGTGGTGTATTTCACAGTAAGTCAGCGCGGGCGCGAGCTCGGTCGATGACCGTGAACGTGTCGAAAACGTTATCGATGGGTCGTTCTCATATCGATTATCGTGCAATCGATTTGACCGAGTGCGCTCTATTCGGACGGCGTATTCAATTGGTGGGCAATAGATTTGAAATGCTAACGAGCAAGGCGAAGCAGTTCGTACTCGAGATCCGTTACCGTGAAATGTAATTCGGGTTTCAACCGAATGTGGTCGTGCTCCCGGAGCGGCGTGGGCATCGCGTGGACCGTCTGGTTCGTGGGCGACGGACGGTGCCTCGGGCACCGCCGAAAGCGGCTGGGTCGGCGTGTGGTTCGGCGCGGGGAGGGGTGCAGAAGTGCGGCTCGAGTGCGCACCCCCTGCAGCGCACTCGAGCCGCGCAGATCATACCATTCGGCTTGTTTCGGTTGCCTAACCGATTTTTCTGTCGGGTGTATGTGTCGAAGCGAACCGTAGGTGAGTCGACTCGCATGTCGTTCGGGTGAAGTACTCTCTATCTGTACTACCTGCGGATACGCAGGGCGCTTGGGGCTCGGAGGCACGGAATACATGGCACAACAAGAGCGCGCACGGCGGACCCGGGCGGCCATCGTGGAGGCGGCGGCGGCGGAATTCGCCAAACGCGGATACGCAGCTGCATCCGTCAACACCATCTTGGAGGGCTCCAATGCCACCAAGGGCGCGATGTATTTCCATTTCCAGTCCAAGGAAGATCTGGCCCGAGCTGTGCTCGCTGCCGGACTGGATCGGTACGTCGCCATCACGGAGAAGTGGGCCGACACCACTGCGCATCCGTTCTACGTCATCCGCGGGATCGTGGACGACATCGCGCAGAACTTCCAGAACGATGTGATCGTGCGTGCGGAGTTTCGACTGATAGTCGAGCCGGAGTTCTACGCGGAGGTTCATTCGGGCGGCGGTCGAGTCTGGGGCGCTCAGGGGCTCGCGCAGGCCGAGCGTGCGCTGGCGATGGGTGACCTGAAGCCGGAGTTCGACGCGACCAAGTTCGTGCGAGTGCTCGCCGCGTCGATGGCGGGTCAGCGCTACATGTCGGATCTGGTGGCCGACAACGCTGATCTGCGCGAGCGGTTCGAAGAATCCGTCGAGGTCGTGCTGCTTGCGATGGCGTCGGAGCGTTGGCTCGCCGAGTTCAAACTGCACGGGTGGGATCACTACAGTGAAAACTGCGCAAAAACCGCCTCTGACCTGCCGGTTTGAGATTTACAGCGAAAGTGTCCTAAGCTATCCCAGCTCCCAACGGAACGCCGTTGAGGGTAACGTCGAAGCAGTTCGGCGGGCCCCCTTCGTCTAGCGGCCTAGGACGCCGCCCTTTCAAGGCGGTAGCGCGGGTTCGAATCCCGTAGGGGGTACGTAGGAAGAGATCGGTTTGACAACCCGGTCGGCAGTACAGCATTCTTCGTCTCGCTCTCCGCGAGATGCGGATTTGCAGTTCGGAGAGTTTCTACGCTAGAAATAGCGCGGCAACAACAGCAAGGCCCTGTGGCGCAGTTGGTTAGCGCGCCGCCCTGTCACGGCGGAGGTCGCGGGTTCGAGTCCCGTCAGGGTCGCAACATCGATACGAGAGTATCGGCATTGCGATGGCATTGTAGTACCGGTGCCGCCCGGCCAGGTAGCTCAGTTGGTACGAGCGTCCGCCTGAAAAGCGGAAGGTCGCCGGTTCGATCCCGGCCCTGGCCACCACGATGTGGATCGCGAGCACATGTATCGACCAGCACATGTATCGACAAGCACGATGAAAGCCCCTCCCGGTACTCCGGCAGGGGCTTTTTCGCGTTCACGAGTTATTGTCGACGCGTGGACGTGATCGATCGAGCGCAGGAGGATCTGGCGCGCGGAGACAGCATCGCTGCCAGGGATCGACTGGTCGGCGCATTGGTCCGAAACCCGACGTCGCCCGGCATTCTCGAATTGCTCGCGTACACGTATCTGGTACTCGGCGATCGTGCGGCGGCCGGAGCGGCATGGTTTCTCACCGACAAGTCCGACGACGATCCGACGGCGTCCGCTGCGTTCGCCGCGCTGGAGAAGCAGTACAGATCGCCCCTGATGATGGCGCGGGCCCTACCGATCCACGCGCCCTCCGATTGGTACCCCACCCGTGCGCGGATTCGGCTCGAACGGCTCGGGGCCGCGATCGAAGCCAACGGGCAACAGTGGGTGCCGCCGCGAGACGTCGTCTATTTCGACGAGGACGGGCTGAACTCGGACGACTTCTACGACTCCGCTCTCGGTGCCGACGATGACGACTTCGCCGGTGCTCGTGCGGGGGCGAGCTACCGCACGGTGCGACAGCGAGCCATAGCGGCGACCATCGTGATCGCTATCGCCGCCACCTCGGCGTCCGTGGTCCTGGCGCTCGTCTTCGGGTGACCCGGTTCACGAACGAAGCATTCGACGCCGAGCGTAGAGTCGCGAAAGAATTTCCGGCCGACGATCGAGGGTGACGAGTTCCATGGGCACAGCGAACGGCGCGGCGTCACCGGCTCCGCGAGACGACAACTATGCCGTCAACCTCGAGCAGGCAAAGGTGTTCGCGAGAGGACTGGCCGAACACATCGAGACGTGTTCGGCCTCCATCGAACTGGCGCAGTCCAGGGCATTTCGAGCTCGCGCGGATCGCGCCGAATCCAAGGCTCGAGCGTTCGAATCCGAGGCGTCGGCGCTCAGGACCGAGCTGTACGAAATGTACCGACACATCGATGCGATGACGGCGCGCTTTCCCGAGCTACGCAGCGATCCATCCGTTCGCGGCTGACGCCCCAGGGTCGATCAGACAGCTGCGGAATCGGTGACCATACCGAAGGTCGTCTCCGCGCCTCGACGGCCGAGTGCCGAGCCCCACACCTCGTACACCGCATCGGTTGCGGAGGATCGCTCGATGTCGCGGCCCTCCGCGACGGTGATGAGTGTGCGAGAGAGCTCGAACAGACTGACCCGGTGATTCCTCGCGGTCGTGAACAGCTCGTCGATGGCGTCGGCGACGGAGCCGCCGTGGATCCCGATGAGCACGCCGGTTGCGATGTCCACGTGAGTGCGAGATGCAGGCGATTCGGGCAGTCTGTCGGTCATCATTTTCCTCGAGATGGTGTGGTCGGTGCGGATGACCGAAGCGGTTCCTTGGGTCGAGCGGGCTTCACTGTCTCACACGGACATGACATTTCATACCGTCGGTTTCGCCCGCACGTGCATCCGCTCGCCCTGGGGTCCGAACAGGCTCAGAAGCTCGACCGGCCGGTTTCCGACGGCACCGAACCAGTGCGGCACACGAGTGTCGAATTCGGCTGCCTCACCGGCCTTCATCGTCAGATCGTGCTCGCCGAGAATCAGCCGCAGGGTGCCGTCGAGGACGTAGAACCACTCGTACCCCTCGTGGGTTCGGGGGCGTGGCTCCGAGCTCTCCGGGCGGATCAGGAGCTTGTACGCCTGTAGGCCGCCGGGACGCAGCGTCAGGGGAAGGATCGTCACATGTTCGCGAACGGTGGCCGTGGTGCGCACCCGAGGGTCCGCCACGGGAGGCGCAGTCACCAGATCGTCGAGTTTCATCTGATGGGCGCGAGCGATGGGCCACAGCAATTCGAGGCTGGGCTTGCGGTCACCGGACTCGAGCCGTGACAGTGTGCTGATCGAAATTCCCGTGGTGTCCGACAGTGATGCCAGGGTGGTGTTCTTCTCCATCCTGATGCGCTTGAGGCGGGGACCGAGGCCTGCGATGACCTCGTCCAGACCCTTGTTCGTGTCGTCCATGACTCCATTGCAGTTTCGGCAACCGAATTTGTCAACTCGGGAAACAGAGGCGACCGAAAACCGCCCGTGGGCGCGGCGGGCGGCACATAATCGATCGATGACGGGTCGTTCGGGGACCACATACCGCAGTGGCATGATTCGCGATGCCTACGGCAGCCCCGCATCCGAGGCATTCATGGTCGTGGCCATCGCGACCATTCTGATCACCAGGGCATACCTGGAGCTGACCCACTATCCCCAGGTAGGGGGAAAGTCGCTGCACATCGCTCATGCCCTGTACGGCGGAGCGGCGATGATGCTCGCGCTGCTGATCGGGTGGATGTTCATCGGGTTCGGCGTTCGGGTGTTCACGGTGCTGCTCGGTGGGATCGGATTCGGGTTGTTCCTCGACGAAGTCGGCAAATTCGTCACCAAGGACAACGACTATTTCTACGGACCCTCGTCGGAGATCATGTACGTCCTGGTGGTCCTGCTGTTGGTGTTCAGCAGGATCGTCCGGGAGTTCCGTCGGCCCTCGGTCGACGAATCTCTGGCCAATGCGGCTGCGATCGCCGCCGACGGCGTCGCGCACGGACTGCCCGAGCATCGGCGCGACTGGGCGTTACGGATGCTCGCGCGCGCCGAGGCAGAGGGGGCCGACGCGGACACCGTGGCCGGGATCAGACTGTTGCTCGGTCGCTGTCGTTCGTCGACGTCGCGGACTCACTCGCTGTGGAACTTCGTTCCCCGGCTGATCCCCGCCTTCTTCACCAGCCCCCGGTGGATTCCCGTCGTCGGCTGGGGACTGGTTCTGCTCTCCGGGGCCGGAGTGGTGTTCGGAATCGTCGAACTCGTGATCGGGGACCTGGACATCGATCGGCGCGATCTGTCGATCGACATCGACGGCATGGGAATTGCCAGCGGGATCCTGTTCGTCAGTGCCTGCCTCACCTTCGCCACGGCGCTGCCGGCGATGCTGCGGTTGCGCCCGGAAGGCCCGCTCTGGCCTCTGCGCATCCTCCGAGTGTCCGCGTTGATATTCACTCTGCTCAACGCTCTCGTGGACTTCGCTCAGGAAGGATTTGCCGCGCTGGTCAACGTTGCGATCGGATTGTTCGCGCTCGCAGTCATCTCGCATCGCATCACGGTGCGTACCGCCGAGATCGCCGACGTCACGGCCGAATCTGCTGCATCGCAGGTGGTTCGAGACTCCGATCGCTCTCGAACCGTCGAACCAGGCCGCTGAGCGGATCGACGAACTCGATCGAACGGGCCAACAGGCGGAGGGGGTCGGAGTAATCGTCGTCGGCGACATTGCGGAACGCCGGGTAGAAATTGTCGCCGACGATCGGAATTCCCAACGAGCACATGTGAACTCGAAGTTGATGGGTCTTTCCGGTTCGAGGATGCAATCGGTACAGGCCGTGGGTTCCGAGCGTGTCGACGAGTTCTACGAAAGTGTCCGCGTTGGGCTCGCCGGGTACCTCACGAGCCTGAAGGACGCCGCGTTCCTTGATGATTCGGCTGCGTACGGTCAGCGGAAAGTCGAGGTCCTGGGCGAGTGGGGCGATGGCGTCGTACTGCTTGGTGATCGCGCGTTGAGCGAACAACTCCTGGTACGGCCGCCGAGCCTGCTGCCTGACGGTGAACACCAGAACGCCGGCGGTGAGTCGGTCCAGGCGATGCGCCGGACTCAGTTCGGGCAGGTCGAACCGGCGTCGGAGCAGGACGAGGGCAGATCGCGCGACGTAGGCACCGCGTGGGGTGGTGGCCAGGAAGTGCGGCTTGTCGACGACGAGCAGGTTTTCGTCCTGGTGAAGGACGTCGAGGGAGAACGGCACCGTCGGCTCCACCGGCGGATCGCGGTAGAGATAGATGTCCGATCGCGGTTTCGCGACCGTCGTCGAATCGATGGGTACGCCTGCCGCGTCGACGATCTCGCCGCCGGCGACCTTCTCGGTCAGCCTGGCTGCGTCCTGGGGGAACCGGGCGCGTAGATGCTCGAGCACGGTCACCCCGGTTGCCTTGTCCGGCATTCGCACCCGGGTGGGGTCGAGACCGTCGCGCAACGGCAGGGGAGCGGCGGGCATGCATCGACTCTAACCGCTCGAGCATGGAAACACCCCGGTCGGAAATTCCGACCGGGGTGTGGACTGCGGTAGAACCTTTCGGGTCCGACTCAGATGGTGACGACCATCTTGCCGGTGTTCTCACCCTTCATCAGTCCGATGAACGCCGACGGAGCGTTCTCCAGACCGTCGACGACTGTCTCGTCGAATTCGATTGCGCCACTGTCCAACCACTGGGTCATCTTCGTGCGGAATTCCTCGGTGAGGTGCGCGTAGGAGCCGACGATGAAACCCTTGAGCGTCAGTTCCTTGCCGATGGCCAGCGCGAGATTGCGCGGCGCGGGCGTCGGCTCGGTGGAGTTGTACTGAGCGATGGCTCCGCACATGGCAATTCGGCCGTACTTGTTCATCGAACCGATGGCAGCTTCGAGATGCTCGCCGCCGACGTTGTCGAAGTACACATCGATGCCGTCGGGTGCCGCCTTGCGGAGCTGCTCGGCAACCGGGCCGTCGTGGTAATCGAATGCCGCGTCGAAACCGAGCTCGAGCAAGCGAGCCACCTTGGCGGGTGAGCCCGCACTGCCGATGACCCGAGATGCACCGAGCGCCTTGGCGATCTGGCCGACGAGCGATCCGACGGCACCGGCTGCACCGGACACGAACACGACGTCGCCTTCCCTGAACGACGCGACGTCGGTCAGGCCCGCATACGCCGTCGTGCCGGTCATTCCGAGTGCACTGAGGTATGCCGAGGCCTTCGCGGCGTCGAGGTCGACCTTGCTTGCGCCCTTCGCCGGGACGACGGCGAGATCGCGCCACCCCTTGCCGTGCAGAACGGCGTCGCCGACAGCGAAGCCCTCGGCCTTGGACTCGACGACCTCGCCGACTGCGCCGCCGTCGAGCGGAGCGTCGAGCTGGAACGGTGGGACGTACGACTTGACGTCGTTCATCCGGCCGCGCATGTACGGATCGACCGACATCACGATGTTGCGGACGAGGATCTGCCCGTCGGCGAGCTCCGGGAGATCGACGACCTCCGCGCGAAAGTTGTCCTCCGTCGGCCAGCCTTGTGGGCGGGACGCGAGGTGAATTTCGTGTGCCTTCATGGTGTCTCCCTACTCGTCTTCGGTGACCGTGACGGTGACGTCGATGTTGCCGCGGGTGGCGTTGGAGTACGGGCACACCTGGTGGGCCTTGTCGGCCAATGCCTGTGCGTTCTCGCGGCTCAGGTTCGGCAGCGTCACCTCGAGGGTGACGGCGAGCTGGAAGCCGCCTGCGTCGTTGGGGCCGATGTCGACACGAGCGCCGACGGCCGAATCGGTGACGTCGGCCTTGTCCTGACGTGCCACCATCTGCAGTGCGGAGTGGAAGCATGCGGCGTAGCCGGCGGCGAAGAGCTGCTCGGGGTTGGTGCCGTTGCCGCTGCCGCCCATGGCCTCTGGGATGGCGAGATCGAGATCGAGGCGTCCGTCGGACGTGCGGGCGTGGCCGTTGCGGCCTTCACCGGTGGCCAGTGCCTCGGCGGTGTAGATGGTCTTCATGATGCTCCTTCTGTCTTGCCGGAATCGGTGTGATGCAGAGCGCTCGTCAATGCGTCGAGCGACTCCTTGAGCTTGACGAGATCGTCGACGTTCATGCCGGTCTTCTCGGCGAGCTTGCGTGGAATGTCGAGTGCCTTGGTGCGCATGGCACTTCCGGCCTCGGTGAGGTGGATCTCGACGCGGCGTTCGTCGGTGCTCAGGCGTCGGCGCTCGATGAATCCGAGACCTTCGAGCCGCTTGAGCATCGGGGACAGAGTGCCGGTGTCGAGATCGAGTTCGGCGCAGATGTCCTTGACGCCGCGCCCGTCCTTCTCCCACAGCACCAGCAGTACGAGGTACTGCGGGTACGTGACTCCGAGTTCGTCGAGCATCGGGCGGTACACCGCGGTGGTAGCCCGCGAAGCGGAATACAACGCGAAGCACACCTGACGGTCGAGTGCGAGTTCGTTGGTCACTTCAAGAATGGTAGTGCACGGTTGAGTTGTGCGCAACCTACCTGTTCGATGTGAGCGGAACCTCGTAGCCTGCTACGAGTTTCCGCTCACATCGGGGTCAGTTCTGCAGCGCGTTCTTCAGGCCGTCGAGCACGATGGTTGCCGCCGTCGGGCCTGCGTTGAGGTACCACGGGTCGTCGTCGACTCGGACGATGTGGTTCTCGGTGGCCGCGCTCATTCCGGTCCACAGCGGGTTGGTGGTGTACGACGCGGCGCTCGAGTCGGCTTCGGCGTCCTGGCTGGAGACGAACACCCAGTCCGCGTTCGCCAGTTGGATTTCTTCCTCGCTGAAGTCCTGCGAGGTCTTGTCGAACTGCTGGCTTTCCGGTCGGGCCAGTCCCGCGTCCCAGGCGATGTAGCCCGCGAACGACGGGATGCCGAACACGCGTGCCCGGTCGGCGGTGAAGCGGACGAACGAGACCGTGGGTGCGCCACCGCTCGCGAACGAATCACCCAGTGCCGCAGCATCGGAGGCGAAGGTGTCGACGAAGCTCTGTGCTTGCTCGGTGCGGCCCAACGCGTCGGCGAGAAGCAGGAAGTCCTGTTTCCAGTTCACTCCGGTGCCCTCGGTGAGTACGGTCGGCGCGATGGTCGACAGCGTCGAGTGGATGTCCTCGGAGCCGGCCTCGTTCGCCAGGATGAGATCCGGTTCGATGGCGGCGATGGCCTCGATGTCGACCTCTTGCCGGTTGCCGACGTCGACGAACCGGTCCATCCGGTCCGCGTACTGCGGAAACGAGAAGCTGATGTAGTCCGGGACCAGAGCGGCACCGTCTCCGTAGGCGACTCCGGTGGGTACGACGCCCAGAGTGAGGGCTGCGTCGAGCTGACCGGTGGCGATGACGACGATCTTCTTCGGTTCGGCGGGAATCCCGGTGGAGCCGCCGAAGTGGCCGACCGTGCGGGGGAACACTCCGTCCGCGGCACCCGAACCCATGCCGTCGGGGATGCCGGTGGGGCCGGGAGCGTCCGAGGTGGCGTTGTCGGTTCCGGACGCAGCGCTGGTGGAGGGAGTGGCCGTCTGCTCGGCGGTGCCGCCGCAGGCAACGGTGGTCAGTGCGGTGACCGCGACGATCGTAGTGGCCAGGAGTAGACGTTTCACTTCGTTCTCTTTCACAGTCGGACGTAGGCAGGTAAGCCTAGCCTGTATCCGGCGACGCAGGTGAGCGGAACTTCGTAGCAGGGGTCGAGGTTCCGCTCACCCGGTGTCAGCGCAGCGCGGCCGCCGCCCGCACCATGTTCGTCAGTGACCGTTCCACCTCGGCCGGCCCGCGGGTCTTGAGCCCGCAGTCGGGATTGACCCAGAGTCGTTCGGCGGGAACCGCTTTCAGTGCCGCCTGCAGTGACTCGGTGATCTCGTCGCAACTGGGCACCCGCGGTGAGTGGATGTCGTACACGCCGGGGCCGACGCCGAGGTCGAAGCCGACGGCGTTCAGATCGTCGAGTACCTCCATGTGTGAGCGGGCCGCCTCGATCGACGTCACGTCCGCGTCCAGGGCGACGATCGCGTCGATGATCTCACCGAACTCCGAGTAGCACAGATGCGTGTGAATCTGCGTGTCGTCGGCGACGCCGGAAGTCGAGATCTTGAACGACCGCACTGCCCATTCCAGGTACGCCGCTGTATCTTTCGCACGCAGCGGTAGCAGTTCGCGAAGGGCAGGTTCGTCCACCTGGACGATGTGTATGCCCGCTGCCTCCAGGTCGATCGTCTCGTCCCGAATCGCCAGTGCGATCTGGGCTGCGGACTCTTCCAACGGTCGGTCGTCTCGGACGAACGACCACGCCAGAATTGTCACCGGGCCGGTCAGCATTCCCTTGACCGGCTTGTCGGTGAGGGACTGGGCAAACTCCGACCACTGCACGGTCATGGGCTCGGGACGCGAGACGTCGCCGTACAGAATCGGCGGCCGAACGCATCGAGTTCCGTACGACTGGACCCAGCCGTTCGACGTCGCTGCGAAGCCGCTGAGTCGTTCGGCGAAATACTGCACCATGTCGTTTCGCTCCGGCTCGCCGTGCACCAGCACGTCGAGTCCGATCTTCTCCTGCAGTGCAACGACATCGGCGATCTCGGACCGCATCCGGGATGCGTACTCGGCATCGTCGATCGCGCCCGTTCGCAGCGCTGCCCGAGCACGTCGTATCTGCGTCGTCTGTGGATACGAGCCGATGGTGGTCGTCGGCAACGACGGCAGGTCCAGCCGCTCGGCCTGTGCTCGACGACGTTCCTCGGCCGGAGTGCGGTCGACGGAGACACCCGCCTCCATGCGTGCTCGGATGGCCGAGTCGTGCAGGCGCGGGTCGGTGCGACGGGTCTCGAGCGCGGTGCGGGCCTGCTCGAGCTCGGACGACACCGATTCGGTCCCGTCTCGCAGCGCTCGGGCGAGGAGTGTCACCTCGGCGACTTTCTCGGCACCGAACGCCAACCAGGATCGGAGCGGATCGACGATGTCGGTCTCTGCGTCGAGGGTGTACGGAACATGCAGCAGCGAGCACGAACTCGACACCGCAAGCGTGCCTGCACTACCCAACAGGCTCGCCAACGTTGCCAGTGCCTTGTCGAGATCCGTCCGCCAGATGTTGCGCCCGTCGACGATGCCCGCGACTATGTGCTTGCCCGCCAGCGCAGGTACCACGGCAATCTGCTCGACGGTGCCCGGCACCGTCAGATCGATCGAGAATCCCTCGACTCCGGTCGATGCGAGCACGGGCAGCGCAGCGCCGAGGTCACCGAAGTACGACGCCAGCACTATGGCAGGCCTGGTCGACACTGCGCTCAGAAAGTCGTAGGCCTTCTTCGCGGACTCGATCTCGCTCTGGGTGCGATCGGCCACGAGCGCAGGTTCGTCGATCTGGACCCACTCGGCTCCGGCATCGGCGAGTGTCGTCAGCAGCTCCGCATACAGCGGCAGGATCTCGTCGAGGCGGTCCAGCAGAGGGGCGCTGCCGCCGACTGCCTTGGACAGGAGCAGGAACGTGATCGGTCCGATGATCACCGGTCGGGCCGAAATGCCGAGTGCCACAGCCTCCTTCACATCGTCCACTACCTTCTCCGAATGCAGGGAGAAGGTGGTGTCGGGGGAGATCTCCGGGACGAGATAGTGGTAGTTGGTGTCGAACCACTTGGTCATCTCGAGCGGTGCGACGGCGTCGGTGCCGCGGGCTGCCGCGAAGTACCGGTCCAGCTCGGTGCCCAGTCCCATCACTCGCGGCGGTAGCGCTCCGAGAAGCACGGCTGTATCGAGCATGTGGTCGTAGTACGAAAAGGTGTTCACCGGAACGGAATCGACTCCGGCGGCAGCGAGTTCTCGCCAGGTGTTCTCGCGCAATGTCCGCGCGACGGCTTCGAGTCCGACGGCGTCGAGCCCTCCGGCCCAGTAGTTTTCGACGGCTTTCTTCAGTTCTCGGTTCGGTCCGATACGGGCCGAGCCGAGCACGGTGGCAGTGAATTCGATACTCACGGTTGGTCTCCAGGTGACTGCTGCATCGACGGTGCACCGCCTTCTCGGACGCGCACATCCCGGAGAGCCCCACGAGCAGCCGAACCAGGGTTACGCGCCCATTCCACGAGGCGGTGAACCGCTGCGCACGGCGTGCGCAGCACAGACGGCAGGTATTCGGACTCGCGGGCGCGTGGACGAGAGGCCCACTCCTACTGGCCGTCGCTTCCCGAAGAGGCTTCTTCAGTGCTTGTGGTGACGGCGGTCGTTCCTGCATACCGCTGCGGGACAGTCCCGGATTCTCACCGGGTTCCCTCTCACGATGCGCCGGAACTGCCGCGCATCGCTTCGACGCCGTGGTGAACTTCGGGGCTCCTCATGGACACCTGGCGAACCGACTGCAGGGACGAGCATAGATGCATCGACGGCGAATCTGCTACGGTGCTTTTCATGCAGCGCACGTATTTCTGGTTTAGCAGGCCGGCCCCGGGTGGGTCAGCCAGCGACGCCATGCGCTGACCCTCCACCCCACGAGCCGGATACAGACCGGCTCGAAGTGCGTGTGGAGCATGAGGAGCCGGCCTGGGAACAGGAACGACCCGTCATGACACTCTCTCTCGACACCCCACCTCTCGATGATCAGCGGACCATCAGCATCAGTCCGCTGGTTGCTCCGTCGGTGCTGCGCCGCGACCATGCAGTGGACGACGCCATCTCTGCCACCGTCAGAAGCGGCCGCGCCGGCGTGGTCGACGTGCTGGACGGCCGTGACGATCGACTGATCGTCGTCGTCGGCCCGTGCTCGGTGCACGACACCGATGCTGCCCTCGACTACGCCCGACGCCTCGCGGCCAAGGCGTCCGAACTGGGCGATCGACTGCACATCGTCATGCGGGTCTACTTCGAGAAGCCGAGGACGACGCTCGGGTGGAAGGGATTGATCAACGATCCGCACCTCGACGGCAGCTTCGACATCAATGCCGGCCTGCGCGTGGGACGTCAACTGCTGCTCGACATTTCCGCGCTCGGTCTGCCGGTCGGGTGCGAGTTCCTCGACCCGATCACCCCGCAGTACATCGCAGACCTGGTCAGCTACGGCGCCATCGGTGCGCGGACTGCGGCCAGTCAGGTGCATCGCCAGCTGTGCAGTGCGTTGTCCATGCCGGTGGGGATCAAGAACTCCACCGAGGGCGACATCCAGGTCGCGGTCGACGGCACCCGTGCTGCCGCCGCGAGCCACGTCTTCCCCGGCACCGACCTCGACGGCCAGGCGGCTCTGATCCGCACCGTCGGAAACCCGGACTGCCACGTCATTCTGCGCGGCGGCGTCGACGGGCCGAACTACGATGCCGAATCGGTCGCCGATACCGTTGCACGCCTGCGTAAGTCGGGTCTACCGGAGCGAGTCGTCATCGACGCCAGCCACGGCAACAGCCGCAAGGACCACAACAAGCAGGTCGACGTGGTCACCGACGTGGCAGCACGGGTCGCGGCAGGCGAACACGGCATCGTCGGTCTGATGCTCGAGAGCTTCCTGGTCGCGGGGCGTCAGGATCTCGAGCTGGGCCACCGTGACGATCTGCTGTACGGGCAGTCGATCACCGACGCGTGCCTCGACTGGGCCACCACGGCAACGCAATTGGACACACTTGCGGCCGCGGTGGAGAAGCGCCGGGCCTCGCGCTAGCGGACCCCGCGCGGTCGGAACTGCACGCTGATGCGTGGGCCGGTCGCGCGGGTGGACTTGGGGACGGCATGTTCCCAGGTTCGTTGACACGAGCCACCCATCACCACCAGGTCGCCGTGACCGAGCGTGAACTTCAACGACGTTCCACCGCCGCGCGGTCGGAGCATGAGTTGCCGTGAGGCACCGAGGGATACGATCGCAACCATGGTGTCCTCGGTAGCGCTGCGACCGATGTTGTCCCCGTGCCAGGCGACGCTGTCGGATCCGTCGCGGTAGTAGCACAGTCCGGCGGTGGTGAACGATTCTCCGAGTTCGGCGCGGTAGTGCTCGTCGAGGGCATCGCGTGCGTCGTAGAGTGCGGCGTCGGGCCACCGCTCGCGCTCGGCGTAGAACCGAACCAGGCGCGGGACATCGACCACGCGGTCGTACATCTGCCTGCGCTCGGCCCGCCAATCGACGGAGTCCACCAGTGAATCGAACAGGTGGGTATCGGACAACCAGCCCGGCCGAACGTCCACCCACGCCCCGAGTGTGAGTTCGCGACGGGTGACGGACTCGAGCGACCCGACGCCACCGTCGGCGTCACCGAACAACGAGCCCTGCATGGCGAGCGACATGACCGTCACTGTATCGAACGTGTGTTCCCATTTCCAGTGCGCGGCGGTACCGTGCCGTCATGGGATATCGATTTCAGGTCGTTGTCGACAGTGCGAACCCGCATGCACTGGCGAAGTGGTGGGCGCAGACGCTGGGTTGGCAGTCCGAACCCAGCAACGAGGACTTCATTCGCGAGATGGTCGCCGCGGGGCATGCGCGCGAGGAGGACACGACCACGTTCGAGGGCGTTCTCGTGTGGCAGGCGGGCGCGGGAATCACCGATCCCGAGTCGCCCGACAGCCCGCGGGTGCTGTTCCAATCGGTGGCCGAGCCGAAATCGGTGAAGAATCGGTTGCACCTCGACATTCGCGTCGGCGACGAGCGTGAATCGGTGGTCACGCAACTGGAAGCACGGGGCGCGTCGGTACTGCATCGAGGACGTCAGGGACCCAGTGTCTGGATCACGATGACCGATCCCGAGGGCAACGAGTTCTGCGTCAGCTGAGACGGTACGAGCCGGGGGTCTGGCCGGTCCATCGCTTGAAGGCTCGGCGGAAGGCGCTGGGCTCGGAGAACCCCAACCTGGTCGAGATGTCGTCGACGCTGTCTCCGCGGCTCAAACCGGAAATCGCTGCATCGCGCAGCACTTCTTCGCGCAGTTGGTTGATGGAGGTGCCCTCCTGCCGAAGAATTCGGCGCAGGTGTGGCGGGCTGATGTTCAACATCGCCGCGATTTCGTCGGTTCCCGGTGCGCCACCTTTGAATCCGGTTTCCAGGGCGCGGCGAACCTGGCTCGACGCAGTGCTGTCGTAATCTCGGGACGAGAACAGCAGATTGGGCGACTCCGCGAGATACTCCGCCAGAGTCGCCTCGGTCTGCACGATCGGTGCCCGCATCACCGCGCTGTCGAATTCCAGTGTGGCGAGCTCGGTTCCGAACTCCACGTGGGTTCCGAAGATGGCGTCGTACATCTTTCCCGCCTCGGGGCCCGGCAGCGCGTAGGGCAGTTGCACCGACAGAAGCTTGACCCGGTTGCCGATGAGCCACGCCGCGAATCGGTGCAGCAGAATCAACAGGAAGTCGGTCAGCAGTCGCTCGGCGAGTTCGTTGCCTTCCGGGCTCAGGTGGGTGGTGGGTGTGACGTGCACCGTCAGGACCGTGGATTCTTCGGTTCGATCGATCGTCATGGGGCGTACCGGTATCAGTACCCGCATGGTCTCGGACATTCGAATCAGTGCGGCCTGCAGGTTCTCGGTGTGTATGAGGGTCTGGCACACCACGCGAAAGCTGCCGCGCCGCACCGGTACTGCAGCGAGACCGAACAGTTCGTCGCCGGTCATCGTCCAGACCGCCTGGGTGAATGCAGTGACCTGCCGGGTGGTCAGACGCTCGGCCGGATTGTCGAGGATGGTGGATCCGATGCCGGCCATCGACAGCGGGTAGGTCAGGTCGACCCCGCTCCTCGTCGCGAGGTCGACGGCCTGCCTGACGAAGGAGGCCGGGATCGTCGGTTGCGCAGTCACAACTTCCGTAGCCTCTCGGCCGCGTCGGCGAGAACCTTGTCCTGCTTGCAGAAAGCGAAGCGCACCAACGACTTCCATGGAGTCGGCTCGTGGACGAACGCCGTGACCGGAACCGCCGCGACGCCCACCAGATCCGGTAGGGCACGGCAGAACTCGTAGGCGTCACCGCGTCCGATCGGTGCGATGTCGGCACAGACGAAATACGTTCCTGCGCTGTACTTCACATCGGCACCTGTCGCTGCCAGAGCGGCCGAGAGTGTGTCTCGCTTGCGTTGCAGGCCGTCGCGCATCTGCGCTATCCACGCCTGCTCGTGCTCGAGCGCGTAGGCGACGGCCGGTTGGAAGGGAGTGCCGCCGACGAAGGTCATGAACTGTTTGGCCGCGCGGACGGCGTCGATCAATTCGGCAGGCCCCAGCGCCCAGCCCGTCTTCCATCCGGTGGCGTTGAAGGTTTTGGCGGCACTCGACACCGTGACGGTGCGCTCGAACATCCCGGGCAGTGTCGCGATCGGCGTGTGCACCGTGCCGTCGAAGGTGAGGTGCTCGTAGACCTCGTCGGTGAGGACCAGCAGATCGTGGGTGACCGCGATGTCGGCGATGCGGATCATGGTGTCCCGGTCGAAGACCGTGCCGGTGGGGTTGTGCGGGGAATTGACGATCAGCATGCGTGTGCGGGGCCCGATGGCGTGTTCGAGGGCGTCGGTGTCGACGGTCCATCCGTTGCCGTCGGACACCAGTGGCACGGCGGTTCGAGTGGCACCGGCGAGTGCGATGGCGGCCGCGTAGGAGTCGTAGAACGGTTCGATCAGCAGGACGTCGTCACCTGACTCGATCAGGCCGAGAAGTGTCGCCGAGATCGCCTCGGTGGCACCGACGGTGACGAGTATCTGCGAATCGGGGTCGTAGCGCAGACCGAATCGGGCCGCCCTGTCGTCGGCGATGGCCGCCCGCAGCACCGGCATGCCGGGGCCGGGGGAGTACTGGTTGAGGCCGCTCGCGATGGCCTCACGCGCGGTCTCGAGCATGGCTGGTGGGCCGTCGGTGTCGGGGAAGCCCTGCCCGAGGTTGACGGCCTTCTTCTCGACGGCGAGTGCGGTCATCTCGGCGAAGATCGTCGACGCGAACGGGCGCAACCGTGCCACTGTGCGCGAGGGGAACAACTCGGACATTCCTGCAGCGTAGTTCACAGACCGCAACCGGTCTTTCGCCCTGCGTCTGTACTGTGCCTGTCATGCGATTCGGATTGTTCGTGCCACAGGGGTGGCGTCTCGATCTCGTCGGCATCGACCCTGCCCAGCACTGGAGTGCGATGCGCGATCACGCGCTCGCTGCCGAGGCCGGTCCGTGGGAATCCCTGTGGGTCTACGACCACTTCCACACCGTTCCCACCGCAACCGACGAGGCGACGCACGAGGCCTGGTCGCTGATGTCCGCTCTGGCCGCGACCACGTCGCGAATCCGGCTCGGCCAGATGTGCACCGCGATGTCGTACCGTAACCCGGCATACCTCGCCAAAGTTGCTGCCACAGTCGACATCATCTCCGGAGGACGCGTCGAGATGGGCATCGGAGGCGGCTGGCACGAGCACGAGTTCCGCGCCTACGGCTACGGGTTCCCCTCTGCCGGAGAGCGATTGGGCAGGCTCGACGAGGGCGTGCAGATCTTCAAGCAGGCATGGACGGCCGGAGAAGTGTTCCTGGACGGAAAGTACTACGAGATCGACGGTGCCGTGGTGCGGCCCCTGCCGTTGCAGGAGGGAGGCATCCCGCTGTGGATCGCGGGCGGCGGGGAGAAGGTGACTCTGAAGATCGCCGCGAAGTACGCGAACTACACCAACTTCGACGGAACCCCCGCCGGTTTCGCCGCCAAATCCGCTCTGCTGCGCGAGCATTGCGCAGCAGTGGGTACCGACTTCGATGCCATCGTCCGCTCGGCGAACTACAACGTCGTCGTCGCGGCGACCGAGGCCGAGGTGGAAGACAAGCTGCGCGCCCTCGAGGCTCGTCTGACCGAGTACGTGGGTGCGGAGAAGGCCCACAGCGCACTCGCCGCGTACCGCGGCATGCCCGCAGTGGGAACTCCTGAGCAGATCGTGGAGAACCTGACGGCACTGCAGGAACAAGGGATGACGTACGGCATCTTCTATTTCCCCGAAGCGGCCTACGAACGCTCCGGTATCGAACTCTTCGAGCGGGACGTGATCGCCGCACTGGCCTAGTGGGTCGCTGCAGGCTCTAGCGCAGGTCGTCGGGAAGATCCGCCGGGTCGATGAGCAACTGCTGGTTCTTGGCCGTGCGGACCTTCTCCGACAGGCCGATGTTGGCGTGCAACAACGCCCACTCGCCCTCGGTGATCTCCCGGGTGGCGCGTGCGATGACCGCCGGATCGGTGGTTCCCCAGGCGATGGGCATCACCGAGGCCAACTGCCACGCTCGCCCGCCGGTGTTTCGGCCACGGTCCGCGAGAACCGACACCGCGGGAACCTGTGCGCCCCGCTCGACGGCGTGTCCGGGCAGGGCCCGTACGACGCGGGTGATCAGCACATAATGCGGCTCGTCCACCCCGGGCTTCGCGATGTCGACCAGGGCCAGTAGCGTCGCTCCACCCGGTAACTTCTCGGCCACCACCGCCGGCACCAGATCGCCTGCGCCATATTGTGATTCGATGGAACCCATCTTTCGGGGTGCCCACAGCATCACCCAGAGCGAGGTGGCCGCCGCGATCAGGAACACCGCGCCGAGGATGTACGACCACGGGGCGGCGATCCAGATGAACCACGCTCCCAGTGCGATGAGGAACACGGCGGTGAGCGCTGCGGATGCCCGCAACCGGCGAAGCTCGGTGAACGTCTCGTTGACCGACTTCGCGTGGGCTACGTCTACAGGGAACTCGAACTTGCGCACACAGGTATTCCTAGCACGGCACCGAGCCGACCCGAAGTCTCAGATCGCCGGACCGAGCAGATCGTCCGCGTCGGTGATGCGGTACGCGTAGCCCTGTTCGGCGAGGAAGCGCTGACGGTGGGCTGCGTACTCGGCGTCGAGGGTGTCGCGGGAGACCCCCGAGTAGAAGTGCGCCTGACCACCGTCGTGCTTCGGCCGGAGCAGTCGGCCCAGGCGCTGAGCCTCTTCCTGCCTGGAGCCGAACGTTCCCGAAACCTGGACTGCCACAGAGGCTTCCGGAAGGTCGATCGAGAAGTTCGCCACCTTGCTCACCACGAGCGTCTGGATCTCGCCCTTGCGGAACGCGTCGAACAGCACTTCACGTTCCTTGTTCTTGGTCGAGCCCTGAATGACCGGAGCGTTCAGCGCTTCACCGAGCTCGTTCAACTGGTCGAGGTAGGCGCCGATGACCAGCGTCGGAGCATCTTGGTGTTTGGCGAGGATCGATTTCACGACGGCGATCTTCGTGTGCGCCGTCGAGCACAGCTTGTAGCGCTCCTCGGGCTCGGCCACGGCGTACGACATGCGCTCGGCATCGGTGAGGGTGACGCGAACCTCGATGCACTCGGCCGGCGCGATCCAGCCCTGTGCCTCGATGTCCTTCCATGGTGCGTCGTAGCGCTTGGGCCCGATCAGCGAGAAGACGTCGCCCTCGCGGCCGTCCTCGCGGACGAGCGTCGCGGTGAGGCCGAGGCGTCGACGCGACTGCAGATCGGCTGTCATGCGGAACACCGGCGCGGGGAGCAGATGCACCTCGTCGTAGATCACCAATCCCCAGTCGCGGGAATCGAAGAGTTCGAGGTGCTTGTATTCACCCTTGGTACGACGCGTGATCACCTGGTACGTGGCGATTGTCACAGGGCGAATCTCCTTGCGCTCGCCCGAATACTCGCCGATCTCCTCCTCGGTGAGCGAGGTGCGTGCAATGAGTTCGCGCTTCCACTGCCGACCGGCGACGGTGTTGGTGACCAGAATCAGCGTGGTGGCCTTGGCTCTGGCCATAGCGGCCGCGCCGACCATCGTCTTGCCTGCGCCGCAGGGCAGTACGACGACTCCCGAGCCGCCGGCCCAGAAGGAATCTGCTGCCATCTCCTGGTAGTCGCGCAGCGTCCAGTTGCCGCCCTCGGTGTCGAGCTCGATGGGGTGAGCTTCGCCGTCGACGTAGCCGGCGAGGTCCTCGGCGGGCCAGCCGATCTTGAGCAACATCTGCTTCACGTGGCCGCGTTCGCTCGGATGCACGATCACCGTGTCCTCGTCGACCATCGCGCCGAGCATGGGCGCAATCTTCTTGTGGCGCATCACCTCTGTGAGCACCGCGCGGTCCAGGCTGATCAGCACCAGGCCGTGCACCGGGCTCTTGACCAACTGCAACCGGCCGTAGCGTGCCATCGTGTCGACGATGTCGACCAGCAGCGGCTGCGGCACTGCGTAACGCGAGAAATTCACCAGCGCGTCGACCACCTGTTCGGCGTCGTGGCCGGCGGCACGGGCGTTCCACAGTGCCAGCGGGGTGATGCGATAGGTGTGCACGTGCTCGGGGGCACGTTCGAGCTCCGCGAACGGTGCGATGGCCGCCCGCGCTGCACCCGCGAGTTCGTGATCGACCTCGAGCAACAGCGTTTTGTCGGACTGGACGATCAGCGGGCCGTCGGTCACGGTTCCTCCTAGAGACATCTGCTGCGCCCGAAAGAGCGCAACTTCTCCATTGTCCACAGGTAGGGGCGTGCGTGCACGTGAGCCCGGTCTACTCGACCAATGCGACCGAGGTGATCCGGTGCAGGGTGAAGCGCCGAACCCCACCGGTGGCGGGGTCGAACGCGTCGAGTTGGCCACCGCCGATGCTGATCGGATCGACGATGCGATGGGTCGCCACGCCCTGGGCGTCGACGTAGCCGATGCTCACGCTCCGTTTGACCTTCGCCGCGGTCTGCAGGAGCGTCATCGTCGCGGTGCTGCTGGCCCGAGACCCGTCGGCGCGCACCACGGCGCCGCCGTTGCCTGCCGCTCTGTCGGCAGCGCGCATCCCGCGCACCAACGAACCCAGCTGTTCCTCGGTGGGGACGGCCGGAGTGCGGAACGCCTGGCGTGGCCGCCGCGCCGACACCCTCGACCCGCGGGCACGCAGATCGACGATGGTGCCGGACGAGTCCTCGCCCGCAGGCGCGAATCCTGCTCCGCTCAGGACCGTCAGTACTTCGGCGAGCGGGGCCTGTGAGATCGCGACGGTCGGAGCCAGCGCTCGCAGGGCCAACGATTCGGCTGCCGGGGATGCCATCACCTCGGCCAGCAGTGCCGGGTCCTCGCACCTGACGAACGACGCGGCGACGCCTGCGCGCAGGCGGCCGTGCCGACGAGCCACGTCGTCGATCAGGTAGGTCAGAGCCTGCGGCACCGGCGTTCTCGAGTGGGTGGCGAACAACGCGTGCAGCTCGGAGGCGGTCAGTCCCACATCGAGAGCGCGGCGCAGGCTGGTGTCGCTGATCCGGTACATCGTGGCTGCGCCCGCGGATTCCACGTCGGCGACCAGTTCGATTCGATCCTGCAGGTCCGGCTCGAGCGGGCCGGGCGCCACCAACGTGAGGTCGGCTTGCACCAGGACGTAGTCGATGGGCTCGGGCAGGGCAGCACGCATGTCTGCCTCGGCATTGCCGTCGTGCAGCAGGGAGCGGCCCGGGGTCGAGATCGCCCCGCGAGCGACGATGCCGAGAGCGGTCGCTTCGGCGAGAACATGTCCGACGGGTGTGACGCCGAAGCGCCCGGACCACCGGGGTCGACGCCAGGCCAGGGTGCGCGCGAGGTCGGCGGGCTGCGCTGCGTGTCCACTGCCGAGTTCTGCGAGCAATTCCAGGATCATGCGTCGATCCCGCGGTGCGGCCGGAGAGCGGACTTCCTCGGACAGGGCGGCGATGGGTTTGTCGTTGGGGTCACGCATTCCGATGACCCAGGGTGCCCGCGGAACTTCGAGCCAGGCCGAGGCCAGGGTGTGCCAGCGCGCTGCCGGGGCGGCGGTGAGCCAGGCCTCGACCGCCGGTGTCGGGGCCCAGTAGTCATCGCCGTTGTCGGACGCAGGAACCGGGTCCGGTGTTCCGCTCGAGATGAGGTGGGCGGCGGCCAGCAACTCGACGAGAACGCTCACTCGATCGTCGTCGAGGCCGGTGGCCTTGGTGATCTTGCGGAGCTCGCGCACTCCCAGTCCGCCCGCCTTGAGGGCGGGTGCAGGCGAAGCGGACAGTGCCTCGATCACCGCGACGCAGTGCCGACCCAGCTCCAGTGCCTCTCCTGCGGCAGCGGCGTCGACGTCGGCGAGCGAATACGAGCTGGTTCGAGTTTGGGTTCGGCGAGCGAGCGCGGGTCCGACATCGGTTCGCCGCGCAGGATCTGGCCCACTTGGACGGGCAGCTCGACGGTTTGTTCGTCCAACCAGATCAGCAGACCTGCGGCGAGCAGCTTCTGGACGGGTCGGTCCGGCGGCGTGCCCGGTGCGGCGTCGCGGGTGCGGCCGGTGGGGGACGATCTGGCGAGGGTATCGAGAAGGCCGCGTTCGCCGTCACCGAGTTCGGCCAGGGCCGCGGTGATGTGGGCCTCGGTGAGGTTGTCCACCGGGTCGAGTGCGCGACCGATGCGCCACGGCACCGCGTCCGCCGCTGCGGCGCTGATGCGGAAGCCTGCTGCATCGCCCCACACCAGCAGGCGTTCGCGCAGCTGGGACAGTGCCTTGTCCACGCTCTTGGCCGGTGCGCGTTTGGCGACCACGGCCAGCAGCGCGGCGCGGGTGACGGGCCGCTCGTACGCCTCTTCGATGGCGAGGATCTCGAGGACCGTCAGAGCGAGGGTGTCGAGGGTGTCCGCGGTGTGCAGGATCGATCGGCGCTGCTCGGCCCGTCCGGCCAGTACGGCAAGGGATGCGGGCGGCGGCGCGGTCAGATCCGGACGCAGCGACATGGCCCTGATCAGCTCGGCGTCGCTGCGAGCTGCGATCCATCGAGGCAGATCCGGGGGCGTATCGGTGTGTCGGTGCGCAGTCGTGTCGGTCATCGTCTATCAGATTAGAGACCTGGGCTGGTGCTTGCCGCAGGGCAGGTGTCAAAATAGGCGCATGGTGAACAAGTCGAAGAAGCCCTATGTCGATCCAGGCTGGCCGGAAACCGCTCGCGGTGACCACGCGGTGACCGAACTCTCGTCCGCTCGCTCGGGTGGCTTGTCACCCTTCGGCGAGGACACCGAGTTCCCGCTGCCCGTCGAAGACCTTCCGTACGCCCATCCGGTGACCGTGGTCAATCGCTAGCCGCGGCCCTCGAGCACGAAAGAAGCCCCCGACAATCCGTCGGGGGCTTCTTTCGTACGAGCTGAACCGTCTCCGGGCGCTTACTGGGGCAGGAATGCCTTGTTTGCCTGGTAGAAGTTGACGATCTGAGGATCGAGCTGGATGCCCTGAGCCGCGTTCTGCACGAACGAGGCGATCTGCGGATCGTTGGTGAGGTTCTGGACGGCGGTGACGATGCCCTCGACGACCTCGGCCGAGTTGTCGACTGCCGGGATGGACGTCAGATCGGGCAACGCGGGAGCTTCCGGTGCCTTGGGGGTGACCGGAACACTGCGCTCGGTGGGCGCGCTGTTCAGGCCGAGGCTCGAGGAGCAGGACGGCCATGCGCCCCAGCCCTGCGAGTCGAGGACCTTCTCTGCGACTGCGATCTGCTCTTCACGGCTGGCCTGGTTGGCCGTGGCCGCGTACTGCTGGCCGCCGTGCGCGTTCCAGGTGCTGGGGGAGAACTGCAACCCACCCTGGTAGCCGTTGCCGGTGTTGATGCCCCAGTTGCCGCCGGCTTCACACTGTGCGAGGCGGTCCCAGTCGGAATCCGGTGCCGCGTTCGCGGTGCCGGTGAAGGCGATGCTTGCGGTGCCCATGATGGCTCCGGTGACTGCGACCTTTGCGACGGTCTTGCCAGTGGTGCTCGGCTTGCGATGACGTCCGCTCATACGAGTTGAAATCCTCTCCACACGCGCCTGCGAGGTCAGCTGTCGGGTTCGGGCTGAGAGGTAGCCCGGCCGTCTCACACACTCCTGCGAGTGGGCAATTGGGCTTCACCCCAAGGGAAGTCGGCGCGACTTCGTGAGTCGCTACAACTTCCCGGTTGTCCGTGGAGGGACGTGGGTCCCCCGTCCTCGTCCCCTGGGTGATCGTCGAGGGTGTTCCGGTTCCCGCGGGACGAGGTTTGGCGCTGCGGGCCGGAATTCGGCCGAACTTTCCGGCCGCTGCTGACCGTACTGAAATTCCCGCCTTACGTCACTATTTGGTAACTGTCGATTTCGGAGCGTCGCCGAGAGCACATTTTGTACCTCTTTCGGGTCGCTCGAGTCGGCCCAGCTAGTGGACGTGCCGGGCATTGAACCCCTGTCCGTTGCCTGTCCGTTACCGGAGCGTGATGTGATGGAAGTCACATCGACGGCAACCGGTTCCGGAGGTCACCGATCGGCAACGATGTCCTTGCCGAGGGGCATCAGGGATACGGGGATCATCTTCAGGTTCGCGATCGCCAACGGGATGCCGATGATGGTGATCGCCATCGCGACGGCGGTGACCAGGTGAGTCAGGGCCAGCCACCAACCGGCCAGAATCAGCCACAGCACGTTTCCGACGAGCGCACCGGATCCGGACCCCGGCTTGTCGACGATCGTCGATCCGAACGGCCACAGCGCGTAGACGCCGATGCGGAACGACGCGATGCCGAACGGAATGGTCACGATCAGGATGCACAGCAGCAGTCCGGCGAGGAAGTAGCCCAGTGCCAGCCACAGGCCGCCGAAGACCAGCCAGATGACGTTCAGTATCAACCGCATGGTCAGCGCGCCCTTCGTCCGGATGCCAGCGCGTAGCCCAGCGCCAGCACGAAGCCGGTCGGCGCGGAGAACATGGCCGTCAGATAGAGCCCGAGTGGGGGCTTCGCGTCGGAGAAGATCGGAAACATCAGGATCGCGACGATGGCGACGAGGCCGATCGCGAACAGGGCCAGCGCGATGCGCAGCAGAGCGGTGCTGCTCTTACGGGTCGTTGTGTCCACATCGACCACGGTAGTGCGAATCGCGACGCTGTGAAGAGCGCCGTGCGGTGAACAACTCGAATGCTCTATCCGGGCTCACCGCGCTAGACTGGTGTATTCGCGTCCTACGTCCTCGTGGGGCGCGAAACTTGTGCGGGCCGAACATCGGTCCCACGGACAACGCAACTGTCACAGCAAACAGATGAACGGGTGAGCTCAGTGCCGACCGGCAAGGTGAAGTGGTACGACGTCGACAAGGGATTCGGATTCCTCTCGCAGGAGGAAGGCGAGGACGTCTACGTGCGTTCCTCGGCGCTGCCCGAGGGCGTCGAGGGCCTCAAAGCCGGTCAGCGAGTCGAGTTCGGGATGGCCGCAGGCCGTCGCGGACCGCAGGCGTTGAGCCTGAAGGTGCTCGAGCCGGCACCGTCGGTGCGTCAGAACACCGGCAGCACCCGCCGCGAACCCGTCGAGCGCAAGCACACTCCCGACGAGCTGCACGGGATGGTCGAGGACATGATCACTCTGCTCGAAGCGACGGTGCAGCCCGAGCTCCGGAAGGGCAAGTACCCGGACCGCAAGATCGCGCAACGCATCTCCGAGGTGGTCCGGGCCGTCGCCCGCGAGCTCGACAGCTGATCTCGGGAACGACCTACGGCAGCGTGCCGATCGACCAGATGGCGTGGCTGACGAAGCCCTCCTGATTGGTGTCGGTGTCGATGATGCCGGTGGGCAGACGCACTTCGATCCCGAGCAGGGTTCGGCCGCTGTCGTCCGTGGTGGGCACCGTGACGCTGAGCCTGGTTCCCGGTTCGTTGAACGCGCTGTCCTCCACGACGTTTCCGCTGTCGTCGCCGTAGACCAGGGCGAGCACCCACGGAGCCGAGTAGACGGCCTCGGGAAGCGAGAGCTGCACCGTCGGAGCCTTGCCGACCTGGATTTCGGTGGTTTCTCCGACATTGGTGCACAGTGGGTCGCTGACGGCGCAGTACAGGTACGGCTCCACGTCGACGGCTCGGCCGTTGGCGTAGGCGGAGACTGTCGGTTCCTTCTCCGGCGCGTTCCCGATCAGCAGCGCGAGTACCGCGACGAAGGCAACGGCGACGACGAGTAGACCTGCGGCGACCAGGGCCGCGATCTTCTTGGTGCGGGGAGCGAGATTCACTTGGTCACGTTTTCGCCGAAGGAACCGTCGGACACTTCTTGTTCGACGTGGTCGGGGCGGTTGCCGCCGAAGCCGGGCAGAAGTGATCTGCCGCGGTAGGTGAGGAATGTCTGCACGAGCCCGATCGTAAGCAAAACCGAGACCACGGTGAAACCGAGCCAGTACTCGGTGGGGAGCAGCACGCCGAGCGTGCCGCCCAGGACCCAGCACAGCTGCATGACGGTTTCCGATCGGCCGAATCCCGACGCGATCGATTCCGGCGGCAGATCGGCCTGCAGGGACGCGTCGAGGGAGACCTTGGCGAGTGCACTGGCGCTCGACGCGACGAGCGCAGCCACCGCTGCGGTGAGCAGGCTGTCGGTGACCGCGGCGACGACGGCCACGACCGTGACTGCGAGGGTGCAGCGAAGAACCACCAGGGACGGCCGGCCGAGCTTGATCCTGGCTCCGAGCGCGTTGCCGGAGAAGTTGCCGAGACCGGCGGCGGCTCCGACGAGTCCGAGCATCGCGGCCTGCTGAAGCGGCTCGTGTTCGGTACGGGATTTGGCGACGAACGCGATGTAGAGCGTCAGGAAGCCGGTGAGAATCCGGATGGTGCCGTTGCCCCAGAGCCCGACGATGACCGCCCGGCCCAAGGGCTGTCTGCGGTTCTTGGTGGTGCCCGACGCCGGGGGCGACGGGGGCGTGCGGCGGATGTTCTCGGTGGGAGCCCCGCTTCCGGCGTAATCGCGATCACCGTGCTGATCGGCGTGGTAACTCAAGGTTGCGGGCACTTCACCCTCGGTGATCTCCACCCAGGACGGAATGCGCATGCTCAGGTAGGCACCGAGCACGGTGATCGCGGCGACGAACCACAGGGCGCCCGGCGAACCCGCGACGAACGCGATGCCGCCGGCGACCGCCCCGGCCGCGATGGTGCCGCCGAGCAGACCGAACACCGTCAGACGTGAGTTGACGCGGACCAGGTCGATCTCCGGCGGCAGTACCCGCGGCGTCACCGCGCTCTTGAGCACCGCGAACGACTTGCTCAGGACGAGCATGCCGAGCGCGGCCGGATACAACACCCAGCTGTCGAAGTTGAACACCAGCACCACCGCCAACACGGTGCGCAACCCGAAGGACATGGCGAGTGCGATGCGTCGGCCCTGCTGCAATCGGTCCAGCAGCGGACCGATGAGCGGGGCGATCAACGCGAACGGCGCGATGGTGATGACGAGATACAGCGCGACCTTGGTCTTGTCCTCACCGGTGGCGGCAGAGAAGAAGAGTGTGTTGGCCAGGGCGATTGCCAAGGCGGCATCCGATGCGAAGTTCGCCATGGTCGCGTAGGTGAGTGCCGTCAGACCGGATTTGTCGGCACCGTCGGCCTTCGCGGCTCGCTGGAACGATGCGATTCCCTTGCCGGTCAGCTCGCGTCCACGCATGGCGGCGACGCGGGTGACGGTCAGCTTCTTGGGCATCGGCGGCGGCTTGCGTGCGCCGGCCTTGCCGCGTGCCGCGGTGATCTGTTCGGTACGCGGCGGGTGCAACGGCGGCAACGGCTCGCGGCGGCTGGGAACATGGGCGGTCACAGGAGTTGCGGCCGGGTAGTTGGCCAGACCGGGGTGCTCGAGCGGGGCAGGAGCGGAGCCTGCGGAGTGACCGTTCGAGTCAGGAGCGGAGCCTGCGGAGTGACCGTTCGAGTCAGGAGCGGAGCCTGCGGAGTGACCGTTCGAGTCAGGAGCGGAGCCTGCGGAGTGACCGTTCGAGTCAGGAGCGGAGCCTGCGGAGTGACCGTTCGAGTCAGGAGCGGAGCCTGCGGAGTGACCGTTCGAGTCAGGAGCGGAGCCTGAGGGGTGAACCTTTTCGGGGTCGTCCGCACCCGGTGGGGTGTGGGGGAGACGTGGATCGTTCACGGTGTCAATTCTGTCCTACCGGCGCGGTATCGGTGAATTGCACCTCGAAGATCGTGGGCCAGTATTTGCCGGTCACGAGAAACCGGTCGGTGCCGGGGATCTGTGCGATGCCGTTGAACACGTCGGCACCCCCTCGTTGGGAGGCCGACATCGAATCCCACAGTGGGGTGCCGTCGATGACGGCCGTCACCGCGCCGGTCTCGGGGTCGATGCGCATGATGTCGAACGTCTGCCACACATTGGCGTACACCGATCCGTCGTCGGCGCATTCGAGTTCGTTGAGGCGCTCCACCGGATTGCCGTCGAGTGTGACGTTCACGGTGCCCTCGGCCTCGAACGACGTGGGGTCGCGGAAGGTAAGAGTGGACGAGCCGTCGCTCATGACGAGGCGGTTGTCCGGCGTCTGCGTACACAGCCCCCAGCCTTCGCCCTCGTAGTTCACTCGGCGTCGTTCTGTCAGAGTGTCCCGGTCTCGGGCGATCGCGACACCGTCCTGCCAGGTGATCTGCCACAGCGTGTCGCCGTCGACGGTGATGCCTTCGCCGAACAGGTCGGACGGCAGATCCACGCGATCGAGTTCGGTCATGGTCTCGAGCGACGTCCGCCTGACGAACGAGGAACCT
>NZ_LVCU01000118.1:0-287 GCF_001647185.1 Rhodococcus sp. EPR-147 | reverse complement strand
TGGTCAGTGTCGGAACCGAGTCGGACGTCACCGGGGTCGGCTGCGTCGTCGACGAACAGGCGGACACGGCCAGCAGCGAGGCCACGAGGGCGGCGTGGGTGCGAGCACGGACGGTCATTGCACCCATGATGGCAGCCCGAACTGGGCGTCACCGAGTCGATGCGGCAAACTGAATGTGTGAGTTTCGTATCTTCTCCAGAGCTCGATTCCATCCGCCCCGTCTTGGCCGATGCCGTGGACCTCGCGCGGCAGGCTCTGCTCGACCTGGGAGAGGGCGGTATCGGCGA
>NZ_LVCU01000117.1:0-10615 GCF_001647185.1 Rhodococcus sp. EPR-147 | reverse complement strand
GGTCGCCGCCCCGGAGGACGCGGATCACGCCACGGTCAGTGAGCTGGTTCTGCTCCCGGGCCCCGACGCTCTCGTGGCACCGACCTGGGTGCCCTGGGACGAGCGCATCCGTCCCGGCGACCTGGGACCCGGCGATCTGCTGTCTCCGCGCCAGGACGATCCCCGGCTCGTACCCGGGTACGTCGAATCCGGCGACCCCGCCATCGACGAGGTGGCGGGCGAGATCGGCCTCGGCCGAAGCAAGGTCATCAGCCTCGAAGGACGCCTCGACGCCGCCCAGCGTTGGCACGACGGCGACTTCGGGCCCGATACCGAGATGGCCAAGGCTGCGCCGTCGACCTGCGGGCTGTGTGGCTTCTACCTCCCCATCGCCGGGTCCATGTCCGCCGCATTCGGGGTGTGCGGCAACGAATTCGCGGCCGACGGACACGTGGTGCACGCCGAGTACGGCTGCGGAGCGCATTCGGACACCGAACTTCCCACCGGAGCCGGATCGCCGCAATTCGAGCCGTACGACGACGCGGCACTCGACGTCATCGCGTCGCCGGTCGCTCCGGTCGAGCCTGCTGCTGTTGCCGAGACGACCGACGGCGTCGAGAAGGCCGACACGGACGAGGCTGCCCCGGAAGCGTCGGTGCCTCCACAAGAGGCTGCCTCCGAAGAGCCGGCTGACGAGGTCGTTGCGGTCGACGAGGCCGAACCCGTCGCCGACGATGCGTTGACTACCACCGATCGTGCTGCGCAGGAAGAAGCTTCGGCATCTCCGAGCTGATCGATCCGTTCGACACCGAGTCGCTGCGGGAGTCGATTCTCGCGGCGTGGGGCTCTTCTCCCACCAGGCTTCGGGAGGATTCGGCGTCCGAGTCCGATCTGGTGCGCGGGGGTTACCGCGATCGTCTGTTGACCGAGCTGGCGCAGAACGCGGCGGACGCCGCGCAGCGCGCCGGCGTGCCGGGTCGGCTGGCCGTGTGGACCGATGAGTTCGGTGCTCTGCATGTCGCCAATACCGGTGCAGCGCTCGATGTCTCGGGTGTGCATGCACTCACGGCGTTGCGGGCCTCGGCCAAGGGCTCGACGGACCCTGGCGTCGGACAGTTCGGGGTCGGGTTCACCGCCGTGCGTTCGGTGTCCGACGAGCTCGAGGTGCGCTCCCTTAACGGCGGCGTGGCGTTCAGCGCACGGCGCACGCTCGAGGCGATGACCGAGCGAGGCATGCCCTTGCCTGACACCGGCGCGCCGGTGCTGCGGCTCGCATGGCCGGTCGCAGATTCGCCGGCCGACGGCTTCGACCCAGAGATCGTGTTGACATTGCGAGCCGATGTGGCGGCGGATTATTTCGCGGCAGGATTTGTGGACGAGGCCGTCGACCTGCTGCTCGAACTGGAGGCGTTGAACTCCATCGAGATCGACGGCGTCGTGATCGACTGCAGCAGAACGGAATTGGACGACCATTCCTCCGAGATCACGATCGGCGCGCGAACCTGGCGGCAGTTCGCCACCTCGGCCGCCCGCTGGCTAGCTCCGGTTGTCGACGGTCTGCCCGTTCCCGCGGCACCCGATGTGTTGCGCGCTCCGACTCGTTCTGACGAGCTGATGTCGTTGCCCGCGTTGGTCATTGCCGATGTACCGATGCAACCCGATCGGCGACGCGTGTTGCCGGGTGTCTCGTTCGACGCGGTAGCGCACGGGTACGTGGACTTCGTGGCCTCGCTGCCTGCCGCATCCAGGGTGTCGTTCGTGCCCGAGGTCGGATTCGCTCGCAGCGAGGTCGACGGCGCACTGCGTGAACTCGTGTTTCGTCGATTGTCCTGCGCACCATGGCTTCCTGGAGTAGACGGACGCGATCTGGTGCCCGAGCGGGCGAACGTCGTGGCCGACGCCACCGAGGAACTCACCGAGGTACTGACAGGTGTCGTACCCGATCTGGTCGACGCATCACTGTCGGGTGCACGGCATGCGTCGGCGCTCGCGGCAGTGGGTGTGCACCGGATCGGGTTGGCGAGGCTGGCGGAGATGGTCGGTGGGCTCGATCGCGAGCCGAGTTGGTGGCGGCGACTGTTCGACGCGTTGACCCCACTTGTGGTCGACGGTGTGGCTGCGGAAGAGCTTGCAGCGCTGCCTGTTCCGCTCGCGGACGGTCGCACGGTGACCGGTCCGCGGACGACGGTGATCGGCTCCGACGCCTCGGCTGCGGTCACCTGGGTCAGGTTGGTGCACCCGGAAGCGGTGAGTCCGCTGCTGTCGCGTCTGGGTGCCCGCGAGTCGACTGCGACCGAGCTGCTCACCGACCCGGCGCTCGAGGCTGCGCTGGACGATCTCGACTGGGACGAGAGCGAGGAGGTCGACGGTCTGGTCTCGGCCGTGCTCGCGCTGGCGGCAGAGGCGAGCGAACTACCCGGTTGGCTCGGCGGTCTGCCCCTCGAAGACGACGAGGGTGAATTGCGCAGCGCCGACGAATTGTTGCTTCCCGGAGCGCCGTTGGCGGATCTGCTGATACGGGATTCGCCGTTCGGTGTGCTCGCGCCTGCGGTGGTGGCCAGGTTCGGTGAGCGGGCGCTGCGAGCAGTGGGCGTCGGGTGGGGGTTCTCGGAGGTGCGTGACGAACTGCCGACCGGGCCGGATCACGATCTCGACGACGAGTCGGCATGGTGGTCGGGGCTGTCCGAGGAGCCGAAAACACTCTTGGCGGTTCGCGATCTCGACCTCGTTCGATCGGATGGCTGGTCCGAGGCTCTGACCGTACTGTTGGACGACCCGAGCACCCGTGCGGCACTGGCCGATCGGGACGGCTACACCGCGTGGTGGATCGGACGCCATGCGCGAGTGCATGGTTCGCGTCCGATTGCGTTTCGGGCACCGTCGGACGAGACGTTCGCCGGGTTGCTCGATCCGCTGGATCATCCGCGTGCCGACGAACTGCAGGCGGTGCTCAGCGCGTCGATCTGCGACAGCGCCGATACTGCTCGCGTGCTGCTGGCAGCGCTGTCGTATCCACAGCGGAGTCCGACCCCTGCGGTGATCGCGCGAACCCACACGCTCATCGCCACCGCTGTGGTGGAGCGGCGCATCGAGGTCTCGGACATCGATCCCCCGGATCGTGTCCGCACGCTCGGCGGCGCAGTCGTGGACGCGTCGGATGCGCTGGTGATCGACGCCCCGTGGCTGGCGAGCGTGGTACCACCGGAGGTCGCCGTGCTCTCGGACATGGCTACCGCTGCGGCACTGGCCGACGTTCTCGACATCAGGTCGGCGTCGGAGGCGATCAGCGGAGAAGTGCTGGGAGTGGGACGGGTCAGCTCCTGGGATCGTGAACCCGGAGCCGTGTCGGCCTGTGCGGTCATGGGATTGCCGCTGCCGTCCGGCGGGGTGGTGGTGCATCGCGAACTCGTGGTGCGGCTGTCCGGTGACGTGACCGGCGAGCGGACGGTCCCGTGGTGGGTGACCGTCGATGGAACGGTGCACTGCACGGAGAGTTGGGAGCGACCTCGTGGGGTTTGACGGTGTGATCCTGGACTGGATGGTCGAGCATCGAGTCGGGTGGGTCACGACGATGTTCTGGATCATCACCACGCTCGGCAACACGGTGTCGATGTTTCTGCTGTCCGCGGTGGGCGTCGTTGCATTGCTTCGCGTCGGACGCAGATCGGATGCCGTCGTGATCGCAGGCGCGATGCTGACCGGATGGGGTCTGATGAATGCGCTGAAGTTCGCGTTCGCGCGGGAGCGTCCACCGCTTCCGGAGCGGCTGGTGGACATTGCGAGCCATTCGTTTCCGTCGGGCCACGCGATGATGTCGATGGTGCTTGCCACGGTGGCGATCGCGGTGATGCTGCGATCGTCCACTCCGTGGCTGCATCGGCCGGTACTGCTCGTGTTACCTGTGGTCGCGTCCCTGCTGATCGGATTCTCTCGGATCTACCTGGGTGCGCACTGGACCACGGACGTGCTGGCCGGCTGGGTGTTCGGTGCCCTGTGGGGGCTGGGTTGGATCTATGCCGTCAGGCTGATCAGCGCGAGAAATCCGAGCGCTGTGCGATGACGAGCAGCTCGTCGCGCATGGCAGGGCTGGAGACAGCGTTGGCGCGTGCGTAGAGGGCGCGGAGCGAGCGGACGTGGTTGCGGCGAGTGCGGTACTGAGAGACGAGCTTCATGGCCTGGCTTTCGTGGATCAAGAGGTTGTTTTATCTGACATAACCCATGGTCCACGTTAACTTTGTGTTACTCAACCGGTTGAGGGGTTAGTTTGCCCACGTCAGAGGCCTGTGGTGACCGGGCTAACGTGATTCTGATCTCAATCGAGGCCGCGTTGGGCGGTTTTGCTCCCGCGACGTGACGCCGCTCTCTGCATCAGGAAGATTCCGAACCCTACGGCACCGACCGCGATGCCGCACCAACACGTGGCCAGTGCGTCGCCGCCCCCACCTCCGGTGGCGGTGAACACCACCAGCGCGAGTATCCAGCCGAGGATGCCGATCGCCAACACAGGCACCGGATCGGTGAGGCTGCGCGGAATCTGGGGGAGGTCGGCCACGAAATTCAAGTTACGCCACTGCCGCGTGTCTCGGCTGCGCCGTTGCGGTTACCCAAGTGCTTCGGTGTGCTTTATCGTTCGCTCATGCAATTGTCGTCGCGGCTACTCGACAACTACTTCAAGATCACCGAACGAGGCTCGACGGTCGGATCCGAGGTCCGAGGGGGAGTGGTCACCTTCGTGGCCATGGCCTACATCGTCGTCCTCAATCCGCTGATCCTGGGCAGCTTCTCCGCCGACGACGCGGCCGCCAAGACCGACGTGCTCGGCAACATCCTGCCGGTCGCCCAGGTCGCCGCCGTGACAGCACTGGTGGCCGGATTCATGAGCATCGCGTTCGGCATCATCGCCAACTATCCCTTCGGCATCGCAGCAGGCCTGGGTATCAACACACTGCTCGCCGTGACGATCGCACCGCAGGTGACGTGGCCCGAGGCGATGGGGCTGGTCGTGATCGACGGCATCATCATCGTGCTGCTGGCCGTCACCGGATTCCGCACCGCGGTGTTCAATGCGATCCCGGCCGAGCTCAAGGCAGCGATCGCCGCAGGCATCGGCGCGTTCATCGCCTTCATCGGACTGGTCGACTCCGGCTTCGTGCGCCGCATCCCCGACGCCGCGGGCACGACGGTTCCCGTCGGGCTCGGCATCGACGGGTCCATCGCGTCGTGGCCGACGGTGATCTTCGTGTTCGGGTTGTTGCTGATGGGTGTGCTGGTGGTGCGCAAGGTGCGCGGCGGTCTGCTGATCGGCATCGTGGTGACGACGGTGCTGGCGGCGATCGTCGAGGCCGTCACCGACGTGGGTCCGTCGAACGGCGTCGACCCCAAGGGCTGGAACCTGTCGGTTCCGCAGCTGCCCACCGAGTTGATTCAGTCTCCCGATCTGTCGTTGGTGGGCAACGTCGATCTGTTCGGAGCGTTCACGCGCATCGGCGTGCTCGCCGCCAGCCTGCTGGTGTTCACGCTGGTGCTCGCGAACTTCTTCGACGCGATGGGCACGATGACCGGTTTGGGCAAGGAAGCGAAACTGGACAAGGACGGGAAATTGCCGAACATCGGCAAGGCCCTGGTCGTCGAGGGGGCCGGAGCCATCGTCGGTGGCGGTGCGTCGGCGTCGTCGAACACCGTGTTCGTCGAATCGGCTTCCGGAATCGCCGAGGGCGCGCGTACCGGACTGGCCAACGTCGTCACCGGATTGCTCTTTCTGTTGGCCATGTTCTTCACCCCTCTCACGGCCGTCGTTCCGATCGAAGCGGCCGCTCCGGCACTGGTCGTGGTGGGTGCGCTGATGATCGGACAGGTCCTCGACATCGACTTCCGGCGCTTCGATTACGCGTTGCCCGCCTTCCTGACCATCGTGGTGATGCCCTTCACCTACTCCATCGCCAACGGGATCGGCGTCGGTTTCATCACCTGGGTGATACTCGCGGTCGGCTCCGGTCGGGCGAAGTCGGTCCATCCCCTGTTGTGGATCGTGGCGTTGCTGTTCGTCGCATATTTCGCCGTCGGACCCATCACCGAGGCGGTTACATGATGCGAGGTCGGTACCAGGGCGTATTCTCTGCGCTGTGACGTCGGGAAATGTTGTGAAGGACAATCGGGAATTGGCAAGCGACCTGTCGCTTGCGGTGGTGAGGCTGACTCGCCACCTTCGGGGTAGGCGAGTGGACTCGCAAGTCTCGCTCACTCAGCTGTCGGCTCTGGCCACGCTGAGTCGGGAGGGTGACATGACGCCGGGTGCATTGGCCGCGCGAGAGAAGGTACAGCCGCCGTCGATGACGCGGGTGATCGCATCGTTGGCCGAACTCGGCCTGGTGGCGCGCACCCCACACCCCACCGACGGGCGGCAGGTGATCGTCTCGCTGTCACCGGCCGGGCGAGAGCTGATCGCCGACGAGGCCAGCGCCCGCGAAGCGTGGATGACCGCGCAGCTCGCAGGCCTCGGACCAGAGCAGCTCGACACACTCCGTGACGCGGTGACGATCATCGGGGCCCTCGTGAGCGACTCCGAGTAGTTACCTAGGTTTATTATTTGAACGGTGGCCCCTGTTTCCCGTTCCTCCGGCTCGACGATGTTCGCCGCCCTGAAGACTCACAACTACCGATTGTGGGCGTCGGGGCAGATCGTCTCGCTGGTCGGCACGTGGATGCAGCGGGTGGCCCAGGACTGGCTCGTTCTGACGCTGTCCGGCGGCAACGGCTTCGCCGTCGGCATCGTCATGGCCCTGCAGTTCGGGCCGACACTGTTCCTCTCGGTCTGGGGTGGGGTCCTGGCAGACCGATACGACAAGCGCAAGCTCCTCATGATCACCCAGGTGTTCGCCGCGGTCTGCGGTCTGGTGCTCGGTGTGCTCGACGTCGGGGGGATGGTCGAGCTGTGGCACGTGTACGTCATCGCGTTCATCCTCGGCTGCTCGTCCGCCATCGACGCTCCTGTGCGGCAATCCTTCACCATCGAGATGGTCGGCAAAGAGACCCTCGCCAATGCGATCGCGTTGAACTCGATGACGTTCAACATGGCGCGCATCGTCGGGCCTGCCGTGTCCGGAGTGCTCATCACCCTCGTCGGCACCGGCTGGGTGTTCCTCATCAATGCCGTGTCGTTCGCGGCGGTGTTCGGTGCCCTCGTGGCGATGAACGTCGGTCAACTCTTCCGCGTCGAACCTGCCCCACGCGCCAAAGGGCAGGTGCGGGAGGGATTTCGCTACGTCTGGGGGCGCGGTGACCTACGAGTACTGCTGGCCACGGTCTTCATGGTCTCGACGTTCGGCCTCAACTTCCCGCTGAGTCTGTCGGTGTTGGCGCGCAACACGTTCGGTAGCGGAGCGGACGCCTACGGTCTGCTCTCGACGACGCTGGCGGTCGGCACGTTGGCCGGAGCGACTCTGGCTGCACGGCGGGCGAGCGCACCGCGCCTGCGTCTTTTCATCGGTGCCGTCATCGCATTCGGAGCTTTCGAGTTGATCGTCGGGTTGATGCCCAACTACTTGCTCGTCGCGCTTCTGCTGATACCCACCGGCGCCCTGACTTTGACGTTCACGACGTCGGCGATGAACATTCTGCAGATGTCGGTGCCGTCCGACATGCGCGGACGCGTGATGGGCATCTACATGCTGTGTTTCCTCGGCGGCACTCCGCTGGGCAGTCCGGTTCTCGGTTGGCTCGCCGACGCCTTGGATCCGCGGGCACCGTTGCTGTTCGGCGGGGCCATCTCTCTGGCCACCGGCCTCTTCGCGGCCGTGTATCTGCTGCGGCACAACAATTTGCGGATCACCGTGGTACGGCCCGCGGACGGTCATCGGCTCCCCACCCTCGATACTGTCGCCGTGAGCACGAAGGTGTGACGGTCAGTCAGATCCAGCCGTGGCGTCGAGCGAGAGCGCAGGCCTCGTGCCGGTTCGCTGCCCCCAGTTTCGCAGCGGCAGCGGACAGGTAGTTGCGGGTGGTGCCGGGCGAAAGATGAGCCCGCCGTGCGATCTCCGCGATCGACGCGCCGTCCGCGGCGAACTCGAGCACATCGGCCTCGCGTGGTGTGAGCGGAGAGTCTCCGGCTCCGATGGCTTCCGCGGCCAGCGTAGGGTCGACGTAGCGACCGCCGCCGTGGACGGTGCGCACCACCTCGGCCAGCGTGGCAGCCGACGTGGTCTTGGGGAGGAACCCGCGTACGCCCGCTTCGAGCGCCTTCTTCAGGTAGCCCGGCCGACCGTGACTGGTGACGATGATCGACGCACAGGAGGGCAGCGTCTCGGCGATCTTCTGGGCCGTCTCGATGCCGTCGATCCCGCCCATCTGCAGGTCGAGCACGGCCACATCGGGGGCGAGAGAGGCTGCGACGGTCAACGCCTTCTCGCCGGAGTCGGCCTGCCCGACGATTTCGATGTCGTCCTCCAGATCGAGCATGGTCGCCAGAGCGGTTCGGATCAGATTCTCGTCGTCGGCCAGTAGTACTCGAATCATGGTGTGGTCCTCGGCTTCTGGGGCGATGTCGGTAACGTCGCAGTGAGGGTGAATTCCTCGCTCGTCTTCTCCGTGTTCAGCGCTCCTCCGACGTCGACCAATCGTTCGCGCAACCCGCTCAGGCCGGTGCCGTCGTCGCGCTCGGACGATGCACCGGGACGATCGTTGATCAGGCGAATGCTGTTGTCGGTCAGCTCGATTCGACAATAAGTGGCGGACGAGTGGCGCAGAATGTTCGTCACGCCCTCACGGACCACCCAGGCGGCCGCCTCGGCCGCGCGCTCGGACAGAACCGAGGTCTCACCGACCAGTTCGGTGGAAATACCTGCGGCCGACAGCAGGGATCGAGCCCCGTCGAGTTCCGACGCCACATCGACCGATCGGTAGCCGCGAACCAGCTTTCGAGCGTCGGCCATGGATTCCTGGGCCAGGATGCGAACCTCGTCCATCTGGCCCGCCGCTCGATCGTCACCCCGGCGAGCCAGCGTTGCGGCGAGTTCGCTCTTGACCGCTATTGCGGAGAGCGCACGTCCGACAACGTCGTGCAGATCTCGAGAGAAGCGCAGACGCTCCTCGGCAACCGAGAGCGCGGCAGCAGCGTCGCGAGTGGCATCGAGTTCGGTGACGATGCGCAGCAGCCATGCCGACAGTTGCACCGTGAAGGCCATGAAGGCGATGAAGATGCCGAGGATCACGGTGTCCACCGCCGGTGTTCCCAGAGCCGCCGCGAGCAGAGCAGCGGCCACAGCCGCCGCGAGGGACCAACGCAACGGAATCAGGGTCGCGACCGCTGTGGTGACGAGTACGGCGGCCCAGATTGCGTTGCTCGTGGTCCCTCCGGCTACCAGCACCACGGCGGCGACCGCCGCGATTGCCAACGGGATTCGTGGGTCGGCCGTCGACTCGCCGCCGAGTGCGGGGGTGCGCTGCACAACCACGAAAGTGGCGGCCGCACACACGGCTGCTGCCGCCATCGACCGATAGTCGTCGTACTGCAGAGATGTCAGCATCGCACCGACGGCGACACCGACGGAGATCAGCAGGAACGACTGGCGGGTGTAGACGCGCACCTTGTGCACTGCACTGCTGTCGTTCCAGCCGTGCAGTGGATTGAGGTACTGGTGCAGCTTCATGATCCCCAGCCTTGCAGACGGTCGACGAATGACGCGATCTAGGACCGCGGTTCCCAACGGAAGTGCGTGCGGGCGATCAGGAGACTGCCGACGATCCAGGCGAGCATCACCAGCAGCGGCATTCCGGCTTCGGTGAAGGTGGCGGCGAACCCGGCCGACGCGTCGCCCGGGCTTGTGGTGCCGAACCAGCCGAGGTTCAACAGGTCCGAGACTGCGGCCATCGGGGTCAGCTCTATCACCCTGCCGAACGAGTCCGGGAGGGCGTCACGAAGCAGTGAGGAGCCGGCCATGGCGACCAGGATCACCGGCAAGCTGGTGATCTGCGCCGCCTCTGCATTGCGGGTGAACGCCGACGTGATCAGGGCCAGGGCGGCGAACAGCGCAGCACCGCCGAACAGGGCGGCCACGACCAGTAGCGCGTTGGTGGGAACGGGTCCGCCGAAGGCCAGCACCACTGCTCCGACGATCAGTCCGAGGACCACGGTGAGTATCAGCGAGGGGATGGCCGGTCCGAGCAGGATCTGCACATCCGAACTCTCTCCGGTGCGAAGTCGTTTGAGTACCAACTCGTCTCGGCGCGTGGCGTAGACCGAGAGCATGTTGTAGTAGACCATGAACACCAGCAGGAACAGAGCGAAGATCTCCAGTGCGGCTCCGACGCCTGCGTCGGTCAATCCGTCGTCGCTGCGGCTACCCACGATCAGCAGGGCGATGGGGAAGATCAACGGCATGACGATCGCGTTGAACAGCAGTACTCGGTTGCGTCCGAGCAGTGTGAACTCTGCTCGTGACAGTGCGGTCATCGTGCTCATGCGCTCATCACTTTCGTGTGTGTCGATTCGGGATTGTCGAATTCGTCTGCGATGGAGAGGAATACGGTCTCCAGCGATGCCGCCCGGGCGTCGAGTCCGTGCAGGGTCACCCCGTTGGTGCGGGCCCACACCAACAAGTCGGTGAGCGTGTCCTGTACCGAGGAGGTCCGGATCGAGACG
>NZ_LVCU01000116.1:0-21932 GCF_001647185.1 Rhodococcus sp. EPR-147 | reverse complement strand
GACCACCTCGTCGACCGTTCCGCTGCGAACGACTGCGCCGCGGTGCATGATCGCCAGCCGGTCGCACAGCGACTCGGCCTCGTCCAGGTAGTGCGTCGTCAGCATGATCGTCACGCCGGAGTTCTTCAGCTCCTGGATCAGATGCCATGTGTTGCGGCGACTTTCGGGATCGAGTCCGGTGGTCGGTTCGTCCAGGAACAGCACTCGTGGGCGGCTGATGATGGCGCACGCCAGATCCAGCCTGCGCTGCTCTCCGCCGGAGAGAAACTTGACCCGGGTATCGGCGCGGTCGGCCAGGTCGACGCGCCCCAGCACCTCGTCCGTCGGCAGCGGATTGCTGCACGTGCCCGCCCACATGCGCAGGCTCTCCGCGGTGGTCAGATCCTGGGGCAGTCCGCCCTTCTGCAGCATGATGCCCAGCGACGGTCGGACCTTGCGGCGGTCGGACACCGGATCCATTCCCAGAATCCGCACCGTGCCCTCGCTCGGCCGTGAAAGTCCCTGAATCACTTCGAGAGTGGACGTCTTGCCGGCACCGTTGGTACCCAGTAGGCCGAACAGTTCGCCCTCTGCGACCTTCAGATCGAGCGCCTTCACGGCCTCGAAAGCGTTCTTGCCCGAACCGTAGCGGCGAGTCATGCCACTGACTTCGATGATGGTCATGATTGCTTCTCCCAGTGGCGGAGTCCGATGACGAACCGCACGCCCATGAAGGCGACGATGACGCCGAGAGCGACGAACGCCGGGAGCGACGTACCGACGATTGCGAACAGCACCGCGACAATCGCGATGCTGATGACGATGACGACGATCTCACGTGCCATCGTCGGAGCCGGCCCGAGCTCCATCAGATCGGTGAACAGGTTTCCTTCGTCTGGTTGCTTCATGACTACGAGTCTGCTGGGCCGTGATCACCGAAAACAGTGCAGCGCATCATCATCTGCAGTGACACCGTCACGGTCCGGCCATGACAAAAGTCATGTGCTCTCGACAGCGCCCGGTATGCCGGGAGTTCGGGTATTTTCAGCACGTGAATCGCACCGAGCCGGTGAGCCCCGACCGTCGTACGCAGGTTCGCGTCATTCTGGCGGGTTCGGTACCGAACCTGGTGCAGTGGTTCAACCTGTACCTCTATGCGACGTTCGCGCCGTACTTTCGGACCGAGTTCTTCGATCCGGCTTCGACCAATTCACTCGTGTACGTCTACGGACTCTTCGCATTGACCTTCGTCGTGCGCCCGCTCGGTTCGTGGCTGTTCGGCAGGCTCGCGGACGTGCGAGGCCGACAGTTCGCGCTCGTCGCTGCGGTCACGCTCATGTCGGCCGGATCGGTCGCTCTGGCACTGACTCCCACCGTCCACGCGATCGGGGCCTGGGCCGCGGTGATCCTCGCCGTCGTGAGCATCGTCCAGGGCATCGCAACCGGCGGCGAATATGCCGCGGCGACGGTGCTGCTCTCCGAATCGGGCACGCGAGGGCATCGCGGATTCTTCGCCTCGTTCCAGGCCGCGACCATCGTCGGCGGCCTCGTGCTCGCGCAGGCATGTCTGCTCGTACTCCTCGCGAGCACGGACCGCGCGGCAATCTCCGAATGGGGCTTTCGCCTCGCCTTCGCCGCGGGAGGCGCGGCAGGCGTCGCCTCGTTGTGGTGGGCTCGCGGACTCGATCGTGCGCCCCGTGAAGCGGGAGCACCACGAGCGGACCGTGACGCCACGATGAAGGCGCTGTGTCGCGATCACTGGCGTCCGCTCGTCTGGGTGTTCTTGTTGACCGCAGGCGGGAGTGCCGCGTTCTACACCTACACCGTCACGGTCCCCTCAGTCGTTCGCGAGACGTTCTTCGCAGCGGACGGTGCCAGAGGAGAGCTCGTTGCGACCGGTCTCGTGTTCGCTGCTTTCGTGGTGTTGATGGTGCTGCAGCCGGTCGGCGGTGCACTGAGCGACCGCATCGGAAGAAAGCCGCTGCTCGTCGCATTCGGAGCACTGGGGATACCGGCGACCGGAGCGCTGGTGCTGGCCACCACCCGGGTGACGTCCCCGCCGGCGGTCTTCGTCATCCTGGTGTGCGCGTTTGTCGTCCTCACGTGCTACCTGTCGGTGAACGGCATCGCCAAGGCCGAAGTGTTCCCAGCGCACATTCGTGCGCTGGGCGTCGGCTTCGGTTACGCCGTGGCGAACTCCCTCTTCGGAGGTACGGCACCGCTGATCTATCACGCCACCAGCGGTGGCGGCAGTGTCGAGTTCATCGCCTACGTGACGGTGCTGCTTTCGGTGACCCTGGGCGCGGCGCTCTGGATGCACGGCGGCTCGGCCACCGCACTCGATGCGCCGAACAGGTAGGTCTAGAAACCCCAACCCATGACGGCCGGGCGCGCGGTTCCGAACGTCAGGTCCAATGCGTGCAGTGACGCGTCGTTGCGTGCGGTGAGGCGGTTGGCCGCGGCGAACAAGCGGGCGCGATGGGTGCCGAAGTAGATGCTCGCGAGCACATCGATGTCGAGTTCGATGTCCGGTTCGGATTCCACCCGGGTGCAGGTGGCTCGGCCGTCGGTCACGGTGAGCGAATAGGTACCGCCCGCATCGAGGAAGGGATCTCGCACAGCGATGATCAACGAGGTGTCGAGAGCGTAGGTGCGTGCCTCGAGCGCTGACTCGACGTGCATGATGCGGCCCCACAGTGCGTCGTGGTGTCCGGTGACCTTCGGCAGTCGGTTGTTGGTCAGCAGGAACGGCAGGGCTTCGTCTCGTGACTGTTGCACCTCGATGGTGTCGACCAGGTCGACCCCGACGAGGATCTGCCACAGCGCGGCGTAGGCGGCATCGGTCACCGCGATGAATTCCTGTACCACCACCCGGCTGGGGTTGCGTCCGCGTCGGTAGGCGACGTAACCGTCGGGATGGACGATGAAGAACAGAGCCGTCAGTCCGCCGCGTCGGTTCTCTCGGTCGGCGAAGAACCGCTCCCAGCGGATCGGCGGCTTGGGCTGCGCGCCTGCGGTCTGCTGCTGCCAGCGGTGGTAGATGTCGGGGAGCAGTTCGGTGGCCTCGGCCGATTCGATCAGCCGCACACCGGTCGCCGGGGGAGCATCCTTGCGGAACTGCGCGAATCGACGGTCGATCGAGACGCTGATCTCCTCGGTTATCGGCCCGTAGCCGAAGCGTCCGTAGATCGTCGCCTCGCTGGCGGTGAGCAGCGACAGTGGTGCCCCGGCGTCGTTCAGAGCGCGGTGCTGCTGGGTGAACATCGATCGCAGGATGCCGCGTCGACGATGCGTCGGCGCGACCGACACCCAGGAGACTCCGGACGCCTCGACCTGCGCACCACCGGGAACGGTGACCGACATCGGGAAGTGCATGGCCACACCCACCGGGGTCTCGCCGTCCCACGCCAGGTACACGTGCTCGGACTGGGTCAGGATCTGCGTCTCGGCCAGGTCCTCGGCGTTCTGGTGCTCGCCGAAGGCGTGGGCGTCGAGCAGCGCGACGGCATCCCAGTCGTCGTCGGTGGCGGTGCGGATGGTGATCGATTCGTCGGTAGTCATCGCTCTTTACTTTTCCATACAGAACCAGGCCTTCGCCGACGGACCGTCAGAAATGCCGGGTGACAAGATGAGCGGGTGGTTCATGTAATCGATGTCGACGACCCCTCCGACCCCCGGCTGGACGATTTTCGCGATCTCAACTCGTCGGATCGGCGGCCCGACCTGCCCGAGGGCAAAGGATTGGTGATCGCGGAGGGTGTGTTGGTTGCGCAGCGACTGCTGACCTCGCGCTTCCCGATGATCAGCCTGCTGGGCGTGGATCGACGGCTCGACTCGTTGCGCGACGATCTGGCGGATTCCGACGTCCCGTTCTATCGGACGTCCGCGGAGGTGATGGCCGAGGTCGTCGGATTCCATCTCAATCGTGGTGTGTTGGCGGCGGCGAACAGGCCGCCTGCCCTCGATCTCGACGAGGTGTTGGCCGACGCGAAGACGGTGGCGATTCTCGAGGGCGTCAACGATCACGAGAATCTCGGGTCGATGTTCCGTAACGCGGCGGGCCTCGGCGTGGATGCCGTGTTGTTCGGGGCCGCGTGCACGGATCCGCTCTATCGACGGTCGGTGCGGGTATCGATGGGGCATGTGCTGCGGGTGCCGTTCGCCAAGGTGCCCGAGTGGCCGCGCGGCCTCGATCGCGTTCGCGCGCATGGCTTTCAGCTGATTTCGCTCACGCCCAATCCGACTGCGGTGTCGCTGGCGGCGGCGATGACGGGGGAGAAGGTGGCGTTGTTGCTCGGCGCGGAGGGGCCGGGTCTGACCGAACATGCCATGCGCGCCACGGACATTCGCGCGCGCATTCCGATGGCTCCCGGCACCGACTCACTCAATGTTGCGACGGCCGCGGCGATGGGGTTCTACGAGCGTGTGCGCCTGACGTGACCGACCACGACCCGGACGTCCGCTGGACCGGAATCCCGATTGCCGTGATCTCGGCGGCGCTCGTCGGGGTGGCACTGACGACCTTCGGTCTGGAACTGGCCAGAATTCATCCGCTCCTCGCGATCGGTCTGAACATCATCGTCGTCGCGGGTGCGGCACCGACGGTCATGCGATGGCTCGCGATACCGGTGTGGCGCTGGGCCGTGTACGGAGCCGGTATCGGTTCCATGCTGAGCTTCGTGGCACTGGCGGCGCTGGCGTTCTAGCAGTCGTCTGCTCAGTCGGTCTCCGACAGCGGGCACAGTTGCGCACTACCGGCGACAATCGGCGGAATCCCGTCGATCAGCGGTGATTGCGTGCAACGGTGCCCACCCGGGCCACTATTTGCGCGAGAACCAACGCTTCTTCGGTCGCGGTGCCTGCTCGTCGGGGGCGTCGGGCATCGGTTCCTGTGCGCCGCGGCCGTTGGAGCTTCGGTTCTGCTGGTTCGGTGGCGGTGGTTCCTGCCCCGGGACGTACATCGTGAAGCCGCAGACCGGCAGGGTGTTCGGATCGAATTCGTCCGCGTGTGGTGCGCCGGTGTAGCGGAACCCGAGCCACTCGGCGTTGGCTGCCTCGGCGAATTCCTGAGGGTGGAACGGCAGCGACTGCGGATCCGGCATCACTCCGGGCGGATAGATCAGCGGATGCTCACCGGCCCAGAACGATCGCTCCCACACCAATGGCAGGCCTGCGTCCTCGTAGATGTACACCGGAGTGGCACTGAAGGATCGGCGGAATTCACCGCGTTCCCAGTACGCGAACGCACCCCAGGCGTGTTGGGGATCCGAGGCGACGAGGTAGGTGTGCTCGGACGCCAGCGGGCGAGTGAATGATTCGGGAAGTGTCGACGGTGTGGGCACCGCGAGATTGGATCCGCACACCACGGTGACGCCGGGGTAGCAACCGATGAAGACGTGATCGTCGTCCACGCCTGCCGAGGTCGATATCGGGCCCGGTCCGAGGGGCACTGCCGTCAGGTGGGGGTACAGACGTCCGACGAGTGCGGTCGCAGCGTTCCAATCCGAGGTGGTGGCCTCTCGGAGTACAGAAATCGGATCCGGTGCGTCCACGTACCAGATGGTTGATGCTTTGGCCCCCACTACCGGCACCTCTCTCTCCGTTACTTCCTGGGAAGCCTACGGTGTGAGCGTCGGCGGTTCGTCACCGCGCGGCACATCGGTCACAGCAGAACTCAGTTGTGACCGCTGCTGCGAACGCCGAGCAGGACGTCCTCCCACGACGGCATGGCCGGCTTGCCGCGCTTGTCCTTGCCGCTGGTGTGACCGGCTGCAGGCTTGGGTGCGGGCCTGGGCTCCCTGGTCACGGTCTCGCGCGGCTGTTCGGGCTCGGGAGAGGGCGCATCGTCCACCTCGACCTCGATGGTCTCGGCGTCGATCTCGCTGTCGGCGGTGGTGCCGTAGTACTCGTCGAAGCTCTGCTGCGAGGTCTCGTCGTCGGAGTCCTCGGCGGACGTCAGTGCGCGCACCGGTGCCAGACCGCGCAGTTGGCGTCCGAAGTCCGGATCGATCAGCTCGTGAGCAGTGTCGTCGAGCGGGCTGATGGTGCCGCCGTGGCCGTCGGGAAGGAACTGCCAGTGCGCCTTGTTGGTGGTGCGGCCCGCCTGCCACTTGAGCTGCGCGACCCACTTGTTGTCCTCGTCGCGCCAGGCGTCCCACGCCGCGTCGTCGAGATTGTGGCCGCGAGCGCGGAAAGCGAGGGTGACGATCTCGAGCAGGGTCTGCACGGCCGGGCCGTCGTGGCGCAGCGGATGACCGGCCTGAGCCATCGACGCGGCCTGCGAGCGTTCGAGCAACACCGGGTGAGCGAACACCTCGACGCGACTGATGGCCATTCCGGAGTCGGCGGCAACCTGTTCGATGGTCGCTCCGCTGCGGATACGGGCCTGAATTTCCTTGGGCCGAAGCAAGCTGTCCATTTCGATCTCAATCTGTCCTAGTCGAGCGATGTCGCCGCGTGAGGCCGCGCGGAGCTTGTCGTCGGCTGGAAGCCGGAATCTGTCGCCGGTCTTGGGATCTGCGCACACGACGAACTTTCCGTCGGTCTCGAGACCCACCACACGTAAGTCTCGCACCTTGACCTCCTCATCGCGCCGGCTCGCGATACCGTCGAATTCGAGCCTAGTTCACCTGCCGTATTCGGCGGGTGTCCGACACGCATCGCTTCTGCCGACCATCGTTTCCCTATCAGAGGGTAGACAGCTGTGGGCTCGGTTGCACCCATTCGGTCGATGTTGCGTCAATTGTCCTGTGGGACAACGTCGATGCATCGACGCGGCGGTACAGTGCGCCCAGGCCGAAGCCGATGCTCAGGGCAATCGCGTGCCCGACGGAAGTGAAGGTCGGGTCCGATACCCCACTGATCGTGACGACGCCGATCCACAGTGCGGCCCAGCCCGCACACCACGGCATCGGCAGGTACCTGATCATCGACCCCGCTACCGCTGCTGCTGCGTAACTGACACCGACGTCGACGGCCATCGCCAGTGAGTCCGCGAGCCAGTCAATGTGAATGCCGATGAGCAGGCCGACGGCCACCAGTACCGTCGCACCGATGTGTCCCGCGCTGAAGGTGACGAGGAAGCGTCGCCAACCGGAGATCCATTCGGCGACGGCGAACAGCAGTGCAACCGCGGCCAACCACAACCAGTTCACCCGTCCTTCGGTGAGAAAGACGCTCGTGACGAGGGTGGCGAGGTGGCCGTCGCCCAGATTGTGCAGATTGGTGCTCGCCGCGTGCAGCACGTGCCAGCGATCGTGCGGGCCGATCCGGCCCAGTGCGACGGTGCCCGCCACCGCGAGAGCGATGTACAGCAGGGTCACGCGAATGCGCAGCGCGAATGTCAGGAGCCGGTACATACGAGCGCTCCCTCCGAGGTCGTTACGCTTGCTTACTTGATAGCAAGTATAGGCCGCGAAGGGAGCGCCGTAGCTGTGAGCTTGCTGGGAATGGTCGTTCCGCAGGCTCCACTCCTGCCCTGCTGATCAACTCAGAGTCGACACGACCCAGTCGATGCTCTTGGTCAGTGCGGTGATGTCGTCCGGCTCGATGGCCGGGAACATGCCGACGCGCAGCTGGTTGCGGCCGAGCTTGCGGTACGGCTCGGTGTCGACGACGCCGTTTGCGCGCAGGATCTTCGCAACCTGGGCTGCGTCGACGTTCTCGTCGAAGTCGATGGTGCCGACGACCTGGCTGCGGTGATCCGGGTTCGTCACGAACGGCGTCGCGAATTCGCTCTTCTCGGCCCAGTCGTACAGACGTGAGGACGAATCGGCGGTGCGCTTGGTGGCCCAATCGAGGCCACCCTGCGCGTTGAGCCACTCGATCTGGTCCGCGAACATCAGCAGTGTCGCCACGGCCGGGGTGTTGTACGTCTGGTTCTTGCTGCTGTTGTCGACGGCGATCGGCAGCGACAGGAAGTCCGGGACCCATCGATCCGTGGCAGCGATCTCGCTGACGCGCTCGAGTGCGGCCGGGCTCATCAGCGCCACCCACAGGCCACCGTCGGCGGCGAAGCACTTCTGCGGCGCGAAGTAGTAGACGTCCGAGTCGGCGACGTTCACCGGCAGACCGCCGGCACCGGAGGTGGCGTCGATCGCGATGAGGGCGTTCTCGGAGCCGGCCGGACGGCTGACCGGGATGGCCACGCCCGTCGAGGTCTCGTTGTGCGCCCAACCGATGAGGTCGACGGACGGGTCGGAGGTGGGCTCGGGCGCGCTGCCCGGCTCGGCCTTGACGACGATGGGATCACCGATGAACGGATTGTTCTTGGCCACCGACGCGAACTTCGAGCTGAACTCGCCGTTGGTCAGGTGCAGCGACTTCTCGCGAATGAGGCCGAAGGCAGCAGCGTCCCAGAACGCGGTGGTGCCACCGTTGCCGAGGACGACCTCGTAGCCCTCGGGCAGCGAGAACAGATCCTTCAGGCCACTGCGCACGCGTCCGACGACGTCCTTGACGGGCTTCTGACGGTGGCTGGTGCCGAACACGGAAGCGCCGACGTCGACCAGGGACTGCAGCTGCTCGGGGCGAACCTTGGACGGGCCGCAACCGAAGCGTCCGTCGGCGGGCAGGAGATCGGCGGGAATGATCGGCAAATCGGCCATGGAGTAGCGCGTCCTAGCGTCGATGGAATATGGCATCCACAGGCTAGTCGGGTGTCATGACACCGTCGACTACCGGATCAGGTCCCAGCCGTCGACGGACTCGGGCCTGCGGGGTTCGGGGCCGGTGTAGAGGGCAGCCGGTCGGACGAGCTTGCCCAGGCGCTTCTGCTCCAGGATGTGCGCGCACCAGCCCGCGGTACGGCCACAGGTGAACATGGCGGGCATCATGTGCGCCGGCACCTCGGCGAAGTCGAGGATCACCGCGGCCCAGAACTCGACGTTGGTTTCGATGGCGCGGTCGGGGCGGCGCTCGCGCAGTTCGGTCAGTGCCGCCTGCTCGAGCGCGGCGGCGACCTCGTAGCGGGGTGCGTTCAGCCTCTTTGCGGTGGCGCGCAGCACGCGGGCGCGGGGGTCCTCGGCGCGGTAGACGCGGTGTCCGAAGCCCATGAGCTTCTCTTTGCGGTCCAGGATGCCGGTGATGAGAGCGCGTGCGTCACCGGTTCTCTCGACCTCCTCGATCATCGGCAGGACGCGAGCGGGCGCGCCGCCGTGCAGGGGACCGGACATTGCACCGATGGCACCCGAGAGGCAGGCGGCGACGTCGGCTCCCGTGGAGGCGATGACACGTGCGGTGAACGTCGAGGCGTTCATGCCGTGTTCGGCGGCCGAGACCCAGTACGCGTCGATGGCGGCGACGTGGGCGGGATCCGGTTCGCCCTTCCAGCGGACCATGAAGCGTTCGGTCACGGTGGCGGCCTGATCGATGCGGCTCTGCGGTACAGCGGGCTGGTAGATGCCGCGAGCGGACTGAGCGACGTAGGACAGGGCCATCACCGAGGCGCGGGCGAGGTTGTCGCGGGCGGTGGAGTCGTCGATGTCGAGCAGCGGCTGGTAGCCCCAGATGGGCGCGAGCATCGCCAGTCCGGCTTGGACGTCGACGCGGACGTCGCCGGTGTGGATCGGCAGGGGAAACGGTTCGGCCGGTGGAAGTCCTCGACCGAACTCGCCGTCGACGAGCAGGGCCCAGACGTCACCGAAGGTCACGTTCTGTGCGACGAGTTCTTCGATGTCGACGCCGCGATACCGCAGTGCGCCACCGTCCTTGTCGGGCTCGGCGATGTCGGAGGTGAACGCGACGACACCTTCGAGGCCGGAGACGAAATCCTCGGGAACTCGTTGAACAGCCATGGCCTGTGGACTCCCTCGTCGCAACTGCACCCGGCTCTGCGCCGCATCCGGGCGTACTTCGTCAGAACCATAGCCGGGATCTACGCGGGAGTAGCGTCTGGGCTTGTGTCTGCAGATGAACAGCGCCTGGCGAACATGCGGGTGGACTACGGAGAGCCCGAGGACCTCGACGTCGATGCTCTGGCGGACGGGTGGTGTGCGCTGGCGCAGCAGTGGTTGTCCGACGCGATAGCGGCGAATCTGCCCGAGCCCAACGCCATCGTGTTGGGGACGGTCGACGAGGCGGGTAGACCCGCCACCCGCACGGTGTTGTGCAAGGACTTCGACGCGGACGGGGTGGTGTTCTACACCAACTACGACTCCGACAAGGGCCGTGCACTCACCGTGACGCCGTATGCGTCGATCACGTTCCCGTGGATCGGAATTGCCCGCCAGCTCACCGTGCGCGGCCCGGTGGCGAGGGTCGACGCCGAGACGACCGAAACCTATTGGCGCACTCGACCCCGCGGCTCCCAGCTGGGGGCATGGGCGTCCGAGCAGTCGCGGCCCATCGGCTCGCGGGAGGATCTGGCTGCGCGACTGGCCGAGGTCACCGCGACGTTCGACGGCATCGAGGTGCCGGTTCCGCCGAACTGGGGCGGTTTTCGCGTCGAACCTGAGACGGTCGAATTCTGGCAGGGCCGAACGAGCCGCATGCACAACCGAATTCGCCTGACGGTGGCAAGCGGTGTGATCGAGCGTCTGCAGCCGTGAGCGGATTGCGCGGCATTCTTGCCGATACGACTCCGCTGAAGACCCCCGCCTACAAGCGGCTGTGGTTGGCGAACATCGTCACCGTCATCGGGGCGCAGCTGTCCATCGTCGCTGTGCCACAACAGGTTTTCCAGATCACGCTGAGTTCGGCGTACGTGGGTCTCACCGGTGTCTTCGCGCTGGTGCCGCTGATCGTGTTCGGTCTGTGGGGCGGAGCGCTGGCCGATGTGATGGACCGCCGCACGCTGTTGATGATCACCACCTGCGGTCTGATCGGTACCTCCGCCCTGTTCTGGTTGCAGGCGTTCCTCGACCTGAACAACGTGTGGATCATCTTGGTGCTGTTGGCCGTTCAGCAGGCCTTCTTCGCGGTGAATCAACCGACGCGCAGCGCGATCCTCCCGCGAATCCTGCCCGCCGAGCAGCTGCCCGCCGCGAATTCACTGAACATGACGGTGATGAACTTCGGCGCTATCGCCGGACCGCTCAGCGCAGGCATCCTCATCTACTACATCGGGCTCGAGACCCTCTACCTGATCGACACCATCGCACTGTTCGCCACACTGTGGGCAGTGATCCGGCTGCCGGGGATTCCACCGGCGAAGTCGGGTCAGCGAGCCGGATTGCGCTCGGTGTTCGACGGTTTCGCCTACCTCGCGACGCAGAAGGTGCTGCTGGCCTCGTTCGTCGTCGACATCATCGCGATGGTGTTCGGTATGCCCCGCGCGCTCTTTCCGCAGATCGCACACGAGAGCTTCGGCGACCCGGCGTCGGGCGGTCCGGTGCTGGGCATGCTGTTCGCAGCGATGTCCGCGGGCGCGGTGGTGGGTGGAGTGTTCTCCGGCTGGCTGCCACGAGTGCGCAGGCAGGGCCTGGCGGTGCTGATCTGCATCGTCGTGTGGGGCGTGGCGATGATCGGCTTCGGTCTGGCCGTCGGCGCGGCCACCGACGGGGCCACCACCGTCGCCCTGTGGTTCGCGTTGGCGTTCCTCGCCCTCGGCGGCGGAGCCGACATGATCTCGGCGGCCTTCCGCAGCACGATGCTGCAGCAGGTCGCCACCGACGAGATGCGTGGCCGGCTACAGGGTGTCTTCATCGTCGTGGTTGCCGGAGGTCCGCGCGTCGGCGACGTCCTGCACGGGGCCGCAGCGGCGTCGGTGGGGACGGCGGCCGCCGCGGCGGGCGGCGGCGTGCTGGTCGTCATCGGTGTCTCGATCGCCGCGTTGGCTCTTCCGGCATTCATCCGGTACCGAGTGGGTGCGGTGGTAAAGAATGGCACTCATGGCTGACGCACAGACCTACTCGTTGACGAGCGGTAAGTATCGGGCAGACATCGCTGCCGTCGGAGCGGGTCTGCGGGTGCTCGAATACGACGGCGCACCGCTCACCGAGACCTGGGAGGCGGGTTCGAAGCCGCCGCTGTCGGCGGGACTGGTGTTGGCCCCGTGGCCCAATCGAACGGCCGACGGCACGTTCACGTTCGAAGGCGTCGAGCATCGGATGGAGATCAGCGAGCCTTCGCGCAACAACGCCAGTCACGGTTTCGTCCGGCGGGTGGAATGGACCCTGAACGAGCACAGCGACTCTCGCGTCGAGCAGAGCGTGGACGTCGGGACACATCAGGGCTGGCCGTTCTCGGTGACGGTGACCGTGGCGCACGAGCTGTCGGCGGACGGTCTCACCGTCACCGCGTCGGCGAAGAACACCGGTGATTCACCGGCGCCGTACGGGATGGGTTTTCACACGTTCGTCAGGGTGGGAGACGTGCCGCTCGACGAGTGCACGCTCGAGCTCTCGGCCGGCACGCGGCTGCCGCTCGACTCGGTGCGCAATCTGCCCGTGGGCAATTCGGTGCCGACTGCCGATACCGAGTACGACTTCCGGCAGCCGCGGACGCTGCAGGGCGTGCAGCTCGACACCCCGTACAGCGCGTCGCTACCCGAGGCCGACGGCCGAGCGAGCCATGTTCTTCGCGGTCCTGACGGCACCGCGACGGTGCTGTGGACCGACAGCAGCTTCGGGTGGGTGCAGGTGTTCACCGCCGATCCCGCCAACGATCAGGCCTATCCCGATCGAGGGCGGGCCTTGGCGATCGAGCCGATGACCTGCCCACCCGATGCGTTGAATTCCGAGATCGATCTGATCGTGCTGGATCCGGGGCAATCCTGGTCGGGCACCTGGGGAATGAGGTACGAGAAGTGACCATTCTGGTGTGCGGCGAGGCGTTGGTCGACCTGGTTCCGGTGCACGAGGGCCCGCTGCTTTCGCCCAAACTCGGCGGCGGGCCGTTCAATGTCGCCGTCGCGATCGGTCGACTGGGTTCGCCCGTCGCGTATCTCTCGCGGATCTCCCGCGACCCGTTCGGGGAGCAGATCCTGGCGAGCCTGCGCGACGCGGGAGTGGACACCACGTGGGTGCAGCGCGGCGACGAACCGACGACGTTGGCGATGACCACGCTCGCCGAGGACGGCAGTGCCGAGTACTCGTTCTACGCCGACGGCACAGCCGACCGTCTCGTCGCCGATCCCGGCGATCTGCCCGACGAGATCAGCGTGCTCTCGTTCGGCACACTGTCGCTGCTGTACGAGCCCGGCGCGTCGATGTACGCGGGCCTGCTGCACCGGGCCCGGGCGGCGGGCAAGCTCACGATGCTCGATCCGAACATCCGGCCCGCTGCCATCGACAGCACCAGCGGAGACATCACCGCCGACGGGTTTCGCGACCGCTTCCGTTCGTGGCTGCCCAGCATCGACATTCTCAAGGTGTCCGAGGACGACTCGTTCTGGTTGGGGCTCGGAACGCAGGGGACCACCGTCGACGACTGGCTCGCGGCAGGGGTCACCGCGGTGGTCATGACCCGCGGTGGCGACGGCATCTCGGTCTTCACCGCATCCGAGGAAATCACGGTCCCTGGTGTCGCGGTCGACGTCGTGGACACGATCGGCGCTGGTGACACCGTGCACGGAGCTCTGCTGAGCTTTCTGCAGAAGGAGACCATTATCACATCGAACGCGGTGAAAGAGATGAGCAAGGAAGATTGGCGAGAAGCGCTCGAGTTCGCCGCGAAAGCAGCGGCGATCACGGTTTCTCGACCCGGTGCCGACCCTCCCTGGGCGTCCGAGGCGTCGAGAGACTAGTTTCACTATCGACGTTAGAACTGTCCGCTTCAAGTACGTGTCCGTTACACGAGTTCGAGAGGGACCATTCGTGCCCGCTGAGAATGATGCCAAAGCCACCCTCACCTATCCCGGTGGCGAATACTCCATGTCGATTGCCGAGGCCTCCGAGGGCAACAACGGCATCGAGCTGGGGAAGTTGCTGGCCACCACCGGCTGCACGACGTTGGACGGCGGGTTCGTCAACACCGCGTCGACCAAGTCGGCCATCACCTACATCGACGGTGACGCAGGCATCCTGCGCTACCGCGGTTACCCGATCGAACAGCTCGCGGGCAAGTCTTCGTTCATCGAGGTCAGCTACCTGCTGATCTACGGTGAGCTGCCGTCCGAGGATCAGCTCGAGAAGTTCACCGACAAGATCCGTCGGCACACTCTGCTGCACGAGGACCTCAAGCGGTTCTTCGACGGTTTCCCGCGTAACGCGCACCCGATGCCGGTGCTGTCGAGTGCCGTCAACGCGCTGTCGGCGTACTACCAGGATTCGCTCGACCCGAACGACCCGGAGCAGGTCGAGCTCTCGACCATCCGCTTGCTGGCCAAGCTGCCGACCATCGCGGCGTACGCCTACAAGAAGTCCGTCGGTCAGCCGTTCCTGTACCCGGACAACTCCAAGAGCCTGGTCGAGAACTTCCTGCGCCTGACGTTCGGCTTCCCGGCCGAGCCGTACGAGGTCGATCCCGAGATCGTCAAGGCACTGGACATGCTGCTCATCCTGCATGCCGACCACGAGCAGAACTGCTCGACGTCGACGGTGCGTCTCGTCGGATCCTCGCAGGCCAACTTGTTCACCTCGATCTCCGGCGGCATCAACGCGCTGTGGGGCCCGCTGCACGGCGGAGCCAACCAGGCCGTGCTCGAGATGCTGGACAAGATCAAGGCCGAGGGCGGCGACGCAACGGACTTCCTGCGTCGCGTCAAGAACAAGGAAGACGGCGTCAAGCTCATGGGCTTCGGACACCGTGTGTACAAGAACTTCGACCCGCGCGCGACGCTGGTCAAGGAGACCGCGCACACGATCCTCGGCAAGCTCGGCAACGGCGACGAATTGCTCGAAATTGCGCTCAAGCTCGAGGAGACCGCGCTGACCGACGACTACTTCGTCGAGCGCAAGCTGTACCCCAACGTGGACTTCTACACCGGCTTGATCTACCGCGCGATGGGCTTCCCGCCGCGCATGTTCACGGTGCTGTTCGCGATGGGCCGTCTCCCGGGCTGGATCGCGCACTGGCGCGAGCAGAACGAGGACACGACCGGCAAGATCGGCCGTCCGCGCCCGATCTACACCGGCTACACCGAGCGCGACTACCAGGACGTCAGCTCCCGCTAGATCTCGCTGCACAACAACGCCGCCGGCTCCCTTGGGGAGCCGGCGGCGTTGTCGTGTGTGCCTCGAGTTCGCGGTTACGTAGGTGAAATGGCCGTTTTCGTCTGCACAACTGCGAACTCGACGTCATGGACTCCACAACTTCGAGTTCGTGGTCAGGTCATCGCTACCTCGCGCAGCACCTGTCCTGCACCGTCGGTGAGGCGCAACGTATCGGTATCCGTCGGGCCGACCACGAGCTCGCCGCCGACGGGTAGGTCGATGGTGCTGACGAATGCAGACCGCGATCCCCGAGCATCCTCGGTGGCGGCGGTGTAATCACTCGTGGTGGGGGTGTCGGTCGTGAGCGTCATCGATCGCTCGGTAGGGCTGATCTCGGCGACGATCGACGCGCCCGCAGGCAGGCGAAGGGAGGTCGATCGAACCACCCAACCGTCGGACAGGATGGAGATGTCGATCGCGGCATCGCGCTCGTTGTCCGCGACGTCGGAGAGCGTCAGCCGCATCGGTGTGTCGATCGAGGCCTCCAGCAACGCTGTGTTGTCGTTGTTGATTAACGCGGACCGTCGCACCCGGTCACTGTCGGACACCGACAAGCTCCATTCGACATCGGTCAGATCGACCGGATCGTTGGTGTTGTCGGTGACCAGCACCAGGTAGTCCTGGTCCTGCGCACCGACCTCCGTGCAGGAGGGGCACTGATGAACGCCGGTCATCTCGGCCAGCGGAAACAACTTCAGCTGATTGTCCGGGGTACCGGAGAACAGGTAGCTGTCGTCGGCGGGGTCTGCCGAGGTGGTGTAGTACCACGTATCGGCGGCCGTATCGGTGACGATCATCTTCTCGACGCCGGGATAGTTGTTGTCGTAGATGACAATTCCGCGTGTGCTGTCGCCCAGATCGCGTATCGCGATCGGTGTCACGGCGTGGCCGGACGTTCCGTCCTCGGTGTAGAACGCGAGTAGATGGTCCTGCCCTTCGGCCCGCGCGGTCGTGAGTCGATCGATCACCTCGTCCACAGGTGCGGACATCTCGGAGTCGGCCGTCGGTTCGACCTCCTGGGTGTTGAAGTAGCGCGCGATCACGGCATCGGTCGCTGGGGAGGGACGTGCATCGAACAGTGTTGCTCCGGGGGCGACGAAGGACGAGGTGTCGATCGAGTTGCGGTAGGCCAACCCTGCGACCGCGGCCATTCCGAAGCAGTGACCACCGTTCATTCCGTTCTCGAACACCTCCGAGGTCACCCGTCCCATCGGCGAGAGAACGCATCGGTCGCGCTCGGTTCCCGGAGTGCACACCGCATCCCCGAACAGTGATTGCATCGAGGCCGGTGTTAGCCCTAGGCCATGCTCCGCTGTCGGCGGTCCCCAGTTGGGGAAGGAGAAGCCGTCCCGTCGGACGTCGAAGCCGGACGAGGCCACGAGTGTGCCCGAGCCTGGGTCCATCTCGGTGAACCCTTCCTGAGGTGATGAACACGCCGTCAGCACGAATGCGACTGCAAAAGCCATTGTGGCCCAGCGGCGGCGGGGCGCAGTGGCGGAGCGGAGAACCATGATCGGATCCTCTTCCTCGGTTGTCAATGCTCGAGTACGACCTTGAGAACTGTGACGATCAAACCGACGACGATGGCAACCAGGCCTCCGAGGATTGCCCCACGCCATCTTCTCTTGCTCGCATGCCAGCCGCTGGCGGCTCCGAGGACGAGCAGGAACAGGAATGCGAGATCGGAAATGGTGTCGAGTGCGCCGTAGGCCGACCACAGACCGCTCACACGTCCGAGCCCGATGATGATGAGCGGCACCACCGTCAGCAGCAGGAAATGCGCTGAGTGCCAGAGCAGATGACGTCTGTCGGCACCGTCGGGCATGCGGTGGTGGCTGTTCACGTACCCCAACCACGACGAGAACAGGTGCGCGACGGCAGTCGCGACCATCGGCCCGAGGACCATTCCTGTCGCGTCACCGAAATCGACGTCCGTATCGTCCGCCCCGACGACCATGACGGTCATGATGATCACGGTGCCGTAGATCAACGGCTCTGCGTCCAACGCCGCCCACGTCGGTCGGCCTCGCCTCCAGGAATTGTGACCGGTATCGGGAAGCGTGCTTCCGGTCATGACTTCTCGCCGCAGGCGGCGTACTTCGGCGTGGATCCATCGTGGCGCGCCGGAAGTGGTGGTCGATTCATCGTCGAAAGTCCTTGTTCGAGAGAAAGAGTGGGTATGTCATCGCGGATGGGGGCTCGTGTCTCGTTCAGACGACCTCGTGTTCGGCCGGTGCCATGGGGTCGATGTGGCGTGCGGCGCGTAGGCCCGCCTCGATCGCACCCTCGACCCAGCCCGACTTGAACGTGGTGAAGTCGCCGGCCCAGTGCAGCCGGTCCACAGGCTTTTTCATCTCGTCCAGCATCCAGCCGCCGTCCAGAGGCGTATCGCCGAAGGCGGCCTTGATCCAGGGTTGATCGGGCCAGGAGAATTCGCCGATTTCCACGACGTCCTCGATCATTCCGGACATGTCGGCGTTGAAGGTGTTCACGAGATCTCGTGCCCGGGTTTCTTTCGGCTGCGCGAGATAGGCAGTTGCGTTGGCACCGGAAAGGTAGAAGAACGCGTTCCCGCGCCCGCCCGGCTCGTTGCCGGTGATGTCGATGAGTCGTTCCCACGGCCGGTCGGAAGCTGCCACGGGCCAACCTCGCACACCGGAATCGAGCCACGTCGGTTTCGAGGTCTGCAGATACACCTTGACTATGTCGCTCCACACCATGCCGTCGACCACCTGACGGGCTCGATCGGGCAACGCCGGTCGGATGTCGACATCCTTCAGGACCGTGAAGGGGATCGTCGAAATGACCTCGTCCCCGGTCCATTCGCGACCGTCCGCTGTGGTCACCACGACGTCCGAACCGCTCTGGTCGATCACCACCACCCGAGAGCCCATGTGGATGCGGTCTTGGGGGAGCCTTTCGGCGAGGGCGCGCGGTATCCGCTCGTTTCCACCCTGCACGCGGTACAAGTTGCGGTCGCCGAAATGGTAGGCGAAGTCGGGAAGCAAACCGAGAACGCTGACTTCCAGTGTGAAACCGCCGGCCTGGGCTGCGACGAGTTTGGCGAAATCGTCCGATGCACCAGCGTCGGCGAGCAGTTCACGAACGGTGAATCCGTCGAACTTGTCGGCGGCGGCCGCATCGGGCCACTCCGGGTCGATGACGGTGGTGAAATCTGCGCCGAGGGGCACGAAGTAGCTGGTGAGCATGGAACTCAGTTCGACGGTACGTTCGGACTCGAGTAGATCCCAGGGTCGACGATCGAGCTGAGTGTTGTTGCCGCGCAAGCCATCTATCAGATATTCGGGAGCGCCGTCGTTCATCGCGACGATGGGGAGCTTCAGGGTGCTCACGTAGCCGGTGACCAACGGCATGTTCAGTCGGAAATGCCCTCCACCGCCCTCGGTGAACTGGCCGTTCTCGTATTCGACGGAGATGAGGCGACCATGGATTCGGTCCTGAGCCTCGAGAACCGTCACCTCGTGACCGCGCCGGTGCAAGGCCAGTGCGGCCGTCAGACCCGACATGCCTGCACCCAGAACGAGTACGCGACGGGGTGCAGGCGATTCATTCGTACCGGCGACGGTGCTCTCGGCCTCGTTGCTCGAGCACGCCGTCGTGGAAGTCAACCCTCCCAGCATCGCTGCGCTCAAGCCAAGTCGTAAGGCATCCCGTCGGTTGACCTGCACCATCGTCGTCTCCTTCTGAAACGATGGAAGTGCCCCGTCACTTCTCCGATTCGACAAGCGACATCACACCACGTTTTCACGGCGGAGGTGACTCGAAACCGCGTTCCCGCGCCAGGTCTCACGAAAGGCCGAACCTGCACCGAGCAGGATCGGTCACACGAAGGTGACGCGATTTTTCAATACCGGCAGGTTTGCACGCACGGCGTCGACGAGTTCGGTGTGGATGTCGATCGTCAGCATGCCGGGCGTCGCGTCGAGTTGCCCGAGGATCTCGCCGGTGGGGGAGCAGACGATGCTGTGTCCCACGCCCAACGGTGCATTGCCCTCGGCGGCAGCGGGTTCGGCTTGGTCGCAGGCCGCGATGAACGTGGTCGAGTCCAGGGCACGTGCCCGCGCGAGCAGGGTCCACTGCTCCACTTTGCCGTCGCCCGATCCCCACGACGCCGGGACGACGACGACTTCCGCGCCGAGATCACCGAGTTTCTGGAACAGTGCCGGGAATCGAATGTCATAACAGGTGGCGAAGCCGACCCGAACGCCGGCGATGTCCACCACGAGAGGCTCCGAACCCGGTGCGACGGTGTCGGATTCGGCGAATCCGAACGCATCGAACAGGTGGATCTTGTCGTAGCTCGCGTCGATACCGGGTCCGGTGACGAGCAATGTGTTCGTGACCCTGTCGTCCGCGGCTGGGGTGAACATTCCGGCGACGACGGTGATGCCAGCGTCGGACGCTATGGCGCGCACCGCGTTCGCCCATTCACCGTCCAGGGGTTGCGCGAACTTTCGGATGGGTCCGCCGAAGCATCGCATCGTCGCCTCCGGAAACACGACGAGATCCGATCCCGCATGCGCTGCGGCGCGGGTGTGGGTGGCGATGAGTTCGAGGTTCTCGGCGGGCTGTTGGCCGCTGGTGATCTGGGCGAGGCTGATGCGGATGGACGAGCTCACGGTGTGACTCCTGGTTTCGTCGGAGGAAGACAGGTATACATATCGTATGCAGCCGCTGTCGGGGAGGGAGAAGGCGTACCAGTACGTGCGCGATCAGGTGTTGTCCTCACCGGCCGCCACCGGCACTTTTCTGAACGAGCAGGAACTCGCGACGCAGATCGGAGTATCCCGTACCCCGGTTCGTGAAGCGTTGCTGATGTTGCAGTCCGAGGGGCTGGTCGAGATGGTGCCCAAGCGGGGCGCGCACGTGCCGGCGATGTCCGGACGCCAGATCGCCGAACTGATGGATCTGCGCGGAGTTCTCGAGCGGCACGCGGCCACCCGTGCGCTGCGAGCCGGTGACGCGCCGATCACGCAGATGCGGCACGCGTTGACGCAGCAGGAACTGCTGATGAACTCCGACGACGCAGATGCACCCAAGCAGTTCATCGACTGGGACGGCACATTCCATCAGAGTTTGATCGATTCGGCGGGAAGCGATCTGCTCTCGCGCACGTACGCCGGACTGCGGGCTCGCCAACTTCGGGTCGGGTTGAGCGCGTTGTTCACCGCGGCGAACCGTCAGCACCGGGTGTGCGCCGAGCACCAGGCCATCATCGACGCACTCGGTGCGGGCGACGAGGACCTGGTGCACGCGAAGATCGACGCTCACCTCGAGGTCACACTTCAGACTCTGCTGCGCGCGTAGCCTTTTCGCGCTCCTGGCCCAGCAGCACGTAGTGCTCGTCCTCGGTGGGGTCGGGGTTGCGACCGAGTGCGAGACCGACGAGTGTCACGGCACCGACGATCACGATGTATCCCGCGATCGGCACCCAGCTGTCCGTTCTGTCCAGCAGGTAGACGAAGATCAGCGGTGCCATTGCGCCACCGAACACGCCGGCGATCGTGTACGCCAACGAGCTGCCGGTGGACCGCAGTCGGACGCTGAACTGTTCGGTGACGAACGCAGCCTGCGGTCCGTACATGAACGAGTGGAACGCCAGTCCCACAACGACACCCAGGATCAGCAGCGGCAGGGATCCGCCGCCGATGACGAGGAAGAAGATCGCGCTCCAGGCAACGCCGCCCACCGCTGCGATTCCGTAGACGAGGCGCCGATTGATGCGGTCGGACACCGCTCCGGCGAGCGGGATCAGACCGAGCTGACACGCCGATCCGACCAGAATGGCGGTCAGCACCTCGCTGCGTTCGAAGCCCAACTTCTGCGTGCCGTAGGTGATGGAGAAGACGGTGAACAGCGCGTAGATGACGTCCGGTGCGACGCGGGACATGATGCCCGCCACCAGTGGCCGCAGTTCGGTCTTGAACACCTCGCTGATCGGGGCTTCCGATCGATCGCCGCTTTCCTGCAGCGCCTTGAACACCGGGGTGTCCTCGAGCTTCAAGCGGATCCACAGACCGAATCCGACGAGTACGGCCGAGAAGAGGAACGCCACTCGCCATCCCCAGGACTCGAACTGCTGGTCGGTCAGTGACAGAGTCAGTATCGCGAGTGCGCCGTTGGCGAGCAGGTTGCCTGCCGGTGGTCCGATCTGCGCGGCGGACGACCAGAAGCCGCGCTTGCGTGGATCGCCGTATTCGCTGGAAAGCAGAACCGCGCCGCCCCACTCTCCGCCGACGGCAACACCCTGGCAGAACCTCATGGTGACGAGGATGATCGGGGCTGCGATGCCGATCGTGTCGTATCCGGGGATCAGGCCGATGGCGAACGTGGTGACGCCGATCAGCATCAGCGTGATGACGAGTAGTTGCTTGCGGCCGATGACATCGCCGAGGCGCCCGAAGACGAATCCACCGACCGGTCGGGCGACGTACCCGACGGCGTAGGTGGAAAAGGCCAGCAGTGTCCCGGTCAGCGGATCGCTGTCCGGGAAGAAGACCAGAGGGAACACCAGCGCCGCGGCGGCCGAGTAGACGGCGAAGTCGTACCACTCCAATGCCGTTCCGGTCAGGCTGGCCGCGAAGGCCTTGGCCAGGCCCTTTCTATCCACCGAAACAGGTTCGGTCATGACGACTCCTTCGTGTGCCTGGGATCACTCTATCCGTTGTACGTGCTCCATACTTGCTGTATACAAGACGTATGCGCAAGGCTTTCGGCGTATTGGAAACAGAAAATTTACGAGGAGAGGGTCCTTACTGATGCTCACGTTCACGCTGCCCGACGGCTCGACGGAATCGCTCGAGGTGACCGCCCTGCTCAATGCGGGATATGCCGGACGCA
>NZ_LVCU01000115.1:0-1435 GCF_001647185.1 Rhodococcus sp. EPR-147 | reverse complement strand
GGCGACCACGGCCGCCTCGTCCAAGCCGCCAGCGGCCACTGTCCAGGCGGACTCCTCGGTCGCGTCGAAGTTCACGCGGGAGGTGCCCGCGGCGATGCGCTTACCGATTGCCGAGACGGGGGCGGGTAGCAGGATTGTGTCGTTGATCGCGTAGTCCGTCAACGGTGTCCAGACACGCCCATAACGTGCGTCAGCATCCGCTTCCGACATCCCCTCGCCGGCCGGCAGATCGCCCCAGTGATCGGTGCCGTTGCCGATCTTGAACACCTCGAGCGTGGTGTCGTAGCCGGGTTCGCCGGCCAACAGGATCGGGTTGGCTGCTGTCCATTGGGCTGTGGTGCCGCGCCGGACTTGTATCTGTGGCATCAGGGTGTACCTCCATCGAGTGGTCTGCTGGGATCTGGGTGTGCGTCGCCGCCGTCGACGCCGATCGAGGCGGGGGACAGTGCTGTCACGATGCTCGGCACCGGCGTATCGGGCAGCCAGTACACCTGCGAGCCGGTCACGTCGAACCGCAGCTTCACCGTCCACGAGCCGGGTTTGATGGTGTGTGAGATCCGCCGTATCCGTCGCACGTACGCGACACCGAGCCGGCGCACCACGATCGCGTCGAGGACGTTCAGTTGCGACACGAGGGCACGCTGCTCGGCGGTCACGATCGGCAGCGTGATCGCACGGGGGCCGCTCTGCTCGACGCTGTACTGGTCGAGGATCGCTGTCGCCCAGGCCGCGAAGTTGGTCCCGTAGTTCCCGGCCTGGATATCTGCCCACGACCCGGAGCCACGCACCACCGGGAAAGTTCGGGACGCCAGCCCCAGAGCCTCAATCGAGGCTTCACGTCGGTACTCGGCGGTCTGCGTGCGGCCGGCGATGAAGTCCAGCTTAGCCGGCGGGTCATCGCTACCGACATAGCGGTCGGTGAAGTCCTCCGAGTCCAGCAGATTCTCTGCGACCCGTACAGCATTCACGAGATCCTTGGAGTCCGAACCGAACTCGGCGTCGATCGAGTACGACATATCGGCCTCGCCCGGTTCGTCGGACACGTCGAGCACAACAGTTGCCGGCAGTGACGACAGAACCTCGAGGCGGTCCTCCCGCGTGATCCGAAAGTAGCCTTTGCGGGCGTTGCGGGCCATCACGAGCGAGCTGAGATAGGTCAGCTTCTCGTCGGCGTACGACGGGTAGGTACCACCCCACGGCGGCAGCGGGCGGGGCGGGCCAGACACATCGACGCCGTCGATCGACACGGGGACACCGAGTCGGTTCAGTACGGGCTTGTACTTTGCGAACGTGTCGAACGCGACCGGGCAAGGCTCGCCGAGTCGGGCGTGGCTGTCGTGCACCCCGATCTCCACCTGTGGCACACGGTTGATTCCGGGGACGATCCGGCGGGACCGGACCCGGCCCGAGGCGATGACCGTCAGGCCAACGCCGT
>NZ_LVCU01000114.1:0-3821 GCF_001647185.1 Rhodococcus sp. EPR-147 | reverse complement strand
CCGAGATCCGCCTCGATCTTCTCCGTCTTCACCTCCACCACGTCATCGGTAATCGTCTCGTAGGTGTAGCGGTAAATCCGGTTCTGCTCCTGCGTGCGCGTCTGCCACGTCGACGCCGGCGGCTGCGGTGCCGGCGCAGTCGGGGTCACGACGAGCTTGAGCGGGTTCGCGGTCGAGAACGTGAAGTAATTCCACGTCCAACTCCCGATATACACATGCCCCTTCTCTTTCGACTTGTACGGCGCAGTGACCGGTTCGCCGGTGGTGTTCGCACGCAACCAGATCGTCAGGTGCACCTCGCTCACGCCGGCAGGCACGACAGCCGGGGAAACGACAGGGAGCGTGTGAACGGTCTGCTGCGTCGATGAACCGATAGAGATCGGCTGAAAAGTATTGGCGTACTGAAGTAATGGCGTTGCCACCTGATCCACAGTGCCGTACTCGTCCTCGGTACGGCTGATGCCATACAGGGTGCACACGACCGACAGTGCCGTTCCGGTGTCGTTCGAATCGACAGGTCTGGTCGACCCGGATCGTCGGATGGCGAACTGGCCGGCGAAGTTCACCAGGTCACCAGGACGGACAGGTGTCGGCATTTTGGTTTGCACGACCACGGGACCGAGCGTCATCTGATAATCGGTTGCAACCGTGGAGTTTACGGAGCTGACGGAGATGTCCTTGACCATCCGGCTCGAACCGGAGCCGTCGTACTCGACATCGAGGCTCACCGACGTGGATACCTCTGCCGTCGAGATCGGTTCATCCTTGCGACTACTGGCGAACAATCCGTTACCCACAATGGGATTGGTAACCGGTTTGATCTCCGAATCTTCCCGACGCGCCAGCAACGTGTACAGCGGTACACCGCCGGGAACGTAACTCCCTGGGGTAATGCCGTCCTCGGTCCACACTTGCTCGCGTGCTGTCTCGACCTGCACGGCCACCATCGTGGCGTCGGTGAACTTAGACACTGATGGTCTCCGATCCACCGACAGCGGAGGCGTACGCGCCGAGCACGTCGCGGACCTCGCGGCCGATCACTACGGGGTCGGCCATGAGGCCGGCTTCAACAGTGACGTGCACGACCTGCTGCACGCCGACGCCGCCACTGAGTCCGATGTTCGGCACCAGCTCTTCATCGAATCTCTTCGTCACTGCCTGCGCCAGAGACGATGCCTCGGTGATCAGCTCGCGCCGTTGACTGCCGAGACCGTCGATGAAGCCACGGACCATCGCCTGGCCGTGTGGGATGAGCATGATGCGGTCGGCCGCAATTCCTTTGCGGCCCTTGTATACACCCTTGTTCGCGGCGGCGACTGCGCCGAGCTGAGCGGCGGCGGCAGCCACCGCGCCGGCCTGTGATGCGAGGCCGGCCGCGAAGCTGGCGCCCGCAGCTGCACCCTGACCGGACAGGTTCACCGACACACTCGAGGCGGCGGCTGCCATCGACGCGGCAGCGCCGGCGACGGCACCAGCGGAACCGGCGAGACCGGATGCGAACGACTGGCCGGCACGCGCACCGGCACCGGACAGGTTCACGTTCGCGCCCGACGTGTCGACCTGCACACTGACCGGCACCGGGGCCGGGGCAGGGATGCTGATAGTCGGCAGTGTCACGTTGAACGTGATCGGCACCGGTGGTGGCGGGGTCAGTTCGAGCGTCGGCTGTGTCACGTCGAACGTGATCGGCACCGGGGCCGGCGGCGGCACCGTGACCGCTTCGCCCTCGACCACCTCGACGGTGACGGGGACCGGGGGCGGCGGGGTGACCTCGGGGGCAGGGATCGGGGCGGACGGAGTGACCTCGGGGGCCGGCACGACCGGGGCCTCGATCGTCGGGGGTGCGATGTTCTCCAGCGCCCCGCCGATGACCGATGTGTCCGGTGGAGTCACCACGGGTGCCGGCAGTACTGCGGGAGGCATCGCGGCGAACGGATCGTTGACCGCCCCAGCGTCGGGCGGTGTCACCACCGGTGCCGGCAGAACCGCCGGGGGCAGCATCGCGAACGGATCGTTGATCGCTGATGTGTCCGGTGGAGTGATCTCGGGGGCCGGGATTACCGGGGGGTCGCCAGGGGGGAACAGGGTGTCGAACAGTCCGGTGGTGCTGAAATTGGTGAGCCCGTCGAGTAGCGAACTCTTCATCCAGTCAGCGGCTTTCGCGCCCCATTCCACGGGTCCACCGCCAGCGTCCTCGTTGGACTGCCGGAACGCCTCGTCCATCCGCTGGTACTCCGAGACCACTTTGTCGGCGGCGGACGTGAGATCGGTGGCGAACTGGGTGATGCCTTCGATGTTCGTGGCGAGATTCTGGGTATCAATGTTCGCCATGAAGTCACCGAACGCGTTGCCGGCGTCGGCCAATCCTGCTGTGACACCGGACCAGTCGGTGTTACTGAGGTTCTCGAACAGCTTGCCGATGCCGTCTGTGAAGCCGGAGAGGTTGCCGGCATCGAGCCAGCCCATCAGATCTCCGAATGCCTCACCGGCACCGACAAGTGCGTCTCCTGCGCCGTCGATGATGCCGGGTATAGCACCGAAGACTCGTTGTGCGCCTTCGACTATCGCAGGATCTCCGAGCTTGCCGGCGAAGTCACCGAACGCCCGCACGTACTCGGGGATGTTTCCGATCAGATTCTTGATGTGTGGCTCTGCGGCGGTGAACATCTTCTCCAGCGCAGGACCGACCTCGTTCGCGATGGCCGGCATCTTGCCGGACAGCTCACCGACGAGTCGGGCTGCGCCGGCGGTCACCACATCGAGGCTCGGTCGAATCGACTCGAACGCGGTACCGAGTGAGCTGGCGAGGTCGATGAGAGGCTGCTCGACGGGCTGTGCGATCTCCTTCATCGTGGAGACCACATCGTCCTTCATGGTGGTGAAGCTGGACTTGACCTCCTCCGATGCGGCAGCGGCGGCGATCGGGAGCGCAGCGGCACCGAGGCCGAAGGCGACGGACATGCCGCCGGCGGCAGCGGTCACCGCGCCGAGGGCGGCGGCTGTGCCGAGGATGCCGAGGCCGGCCGCACCGGACGCGAGCGGTGCGACGGCAAGGGCAAGTGCGCCGAGTAGTGGCAGCGACGTTCCGGCCGACGCGCCCATGCGTGCGATGCCCGAGGCTGCGTTGCCACCGGTGCTCGCACCGAGCCTGATCGAGTCGTTGTTCAATGCGAGCATGGCGACGCGGAACGCAGCGAGTTCGGCTGCTGCACCGGCGGTATCGACATCGAGATTGATCGTCACCGAGCGGGGTACGGCCGCGAGGAATGCCGCAAGTTCTGCTGCTGCGGCAGCGGTGTCGAGATCGAGGTTGATCCGCGCATTAGCGTTGCCGAGCGTCGACGCGGCGAGGGCGGCGCGGAACCCGGCGAGATCGGAGTCGATGTCGACGTTGATCGAGCGGTCACGTAGGCCGGCGAGTTCGGTACGCAGAATGTTCAGCTCGGTCCGGTCGACATCGACGGTGACCTTGACGCGGGTGTTGCGGAGCGCGTCCATCTTCGCTCGGAGCGCTGCCAGCTTCGCGTCGTTGACGTTCACGTCCACGGTCACGTCACCGTCACGCAGGGCAGCGAGCTTCGCCTTGAGGACGTTGAGCGCGCCGTCGTCCACGTCGACTGTGACGGTGGCCTTCGAGTCACGCAACGATGCGATCGCAGCCTTCGTGCGCTCGATCGCCTGGAGCAGATCACGCTCGTGACCGTTGATGTAGATGTCGACGGAGTTACTCACCGCTCAAGTCCTCTCGTAGCTCTGCAGGGAGCGGCAGAGGCTCTATCCCGTTGTCTGCGAGCTGTCCTCGCAGTCGAGCGATGTAGTAG
>NZ_LVCU01000113.1:0-1612 GCF_001647185.1 Rhodococcus sp. EPR-147 | reverse complement strand
CTGAACTCGGCCCTTGACGGAGACGACTGTGGCGACTGCTGTGGCGACTGCGCCGATCGCAGCCACGACGATGGAGACGACGTCCATTACTTCACTCCGAGCGCCGCCCAGAGGCGCATAGTTCCGACATTGGCTGCGAAGCAACAGGCGAAGGCGATGACGCCGACGATGATCGGTGTCGGTGGGACACTGCGAAGTGGGGCGATGATGAGACAGAGTCCCCAGAACGTCCACGCGCCGACGACGAGTCCGTGGGCCACGAGTATCTGGCGTTCCCTGATCGCACAGACGATCAGGACAGTGCCGCTCACGCAGAACAGGAACGGCCACACCGGGAACGCCGATTCGATGATCACCACCAAGGTCTCCTGGCCGGCGGGCAGGGGCCGGCGAACCAGAGACTCGGGACCGGCGTAGAGCAACCCGACTGCGATCGCACCGAATCCGAGCAGCATCGACAGTAAGCGAGCTGCTGCGAGTACGGCGCGTTCGTTCATCAACGCCCAATCTTGCGCTGGCCGAACGCCAGCACGGCCATGATGCCAGCCACCGCTGCGCCGTAGCCGAGTGTCTTCCAGTCTCCGGTGTCGAGCAGATCGACCTGCCCGCCTCCGATGGCGTCTGCGACGAATCCGAGCACGGCCGAGAGCACCAGGGCGAGGATGCCCTGGATGGCTGTGCGGGACGCTGCGGTCTTCGGAGCGACCACGGGTGCCTCGGGTACCGAGGAGAGCGGCAGATCGTCGTTGACGGCTTTCAGCAGCTTCGGCGTCAGCTCCTCGAACTTGGCGTCGATCATCGGGCCGAGGCGGCGCATGATCTCGATTCGCACGAGATCGAGTGGGCCTTGCGGTGCGGTCATGATTTCTCTTCCATCAGCTGTGCCTCGGTGGGCAGTTCGGTACGCAGGAGGTAGCTCGCCGCTGCGGTGGTGCCGGCGACGACGCCGATCACCACCGCCGTGGCGAACGTCTGGACGGTGTTCACAGCCCGAGGGCCTTGAGAGTGGCCGGCCCGGCGATGCCGTCCACGAGCAGATTCGAGCGCTGCTGGAACTCACGCACGACTGCCTCGGTGGCCGGCCCGAAGTCGCCGTCGACTGCGAGACGGGAGTACCGGGGGTAGTCCCGGTTCAGACGCTCTTGCAGTCGGCGCACGGCCTCGCCCTTCGAGCCCCGCATCAGCAGTCCACCGACGCCGGGGTTCGGCACGACGACCGGATCGAGCGTCGGTGCGGTCGCGCCGTACAGGCCGAACTTGCCGGCACGTAGCTCGTTCGCGAAGTCGACGTACGCCTGCATCGGCTTGCCCCGGGCGACCTGGTAGTGCATCTCGTCCACCGGTTTGCCGCCCCAGCAGTCGCGGCCCCAGTCGATCAATCCCCAGAACCCGGCCTGGAGCTGCTTCACTCGGCCGACTCGTTCGGCGGGCATGGTGTAGCGCCGGAACGGGTAGCGGTTCCAGTTCAGGTCAATTGCTGTGCCGGACTTGTGGTTCGAGGTGTACACCGAGTTCGTCTCGGTGTAGCCGCCTTCATCGGATGCGCCACCGGTCAGCGGCTCGATGTCGCGGTTGTACATCGCCGCGAAGCTGATGAGCACGAATCCACAGT
>NZ_LVCU01000112.1:0-12425 GCF_001647185.1 Rhodococcus sp. EPR-147 | reverse complement strand
CCGTATCTGGCGCAGCAGACCGATTCCGTCGCCGTCCAACACGGTCGCACCTCGGGCGAGGCGGAGTGGGCTCTGGTGATCCTCGGCGACACGATCGACGACGTGCTGCTCACGGTGGCGTGCGATCACACCGACCGTGACCTGGAGGTTCACAGCGTCGCGTGGAGCAAGAACGCCGCTCCCGACGTGCTGGGCACCGGCGCGTGGCGGTTGTCCGAGGTGGCCGATCGACTCGACGAGATCACGTTGACCGCCTGGGCCGACGGCACACTCATCCAGACCGGAACGCTCGGTGATCTTCTCGCGCCGCAGTATTGGCTCGATGTGCTGACCGAGCGTGGCTTGTTCTCGCGTGGAACGGTTTTGATCTCGGGCACCATCTCGATGCACCACGGGGTGAATCAGTTCTCCGACGCCTGGAAGGTCGAGATGACCGACCCCGCCACCGGCAATACTCTGACCTGCGAATACAAGACGATATTGATGCCAGCTCCGATCGGCTGAGCGTCACGACGTATGGTCGAAGCGGTATATGCCCAGAGATAGACAGCCGGCGTCGGCGGGCCGGCATCAACCGCAGGAGACTTCAGTGACGAAGCCAGTGATCGAATTTCAGGCCGGACCGGCGCCCTTGGACCTGGTGACGGTCGACCTCGTCGAGGGTGACGGCGCAGAGGCAGTGGCCGGTGGCACCGTCGAGGTGCACTACGTCGGCGTCGAGTTCGATTCGGGAGAAGAGTTCGACTCCTCCTGGAACCGCGGCGAGTCCATCCAGTTCCCGCTGCGCGGACTGATCCAGGGCTGGCAGGACGGCATTCCCGGAATGAAGGTCGGCGGACGTCGTCAGCTCACCATTCCGCCGGAGCTCGCCTACGGTCCCGCCGGTGCAGGACACCGTCTTTCCGGCAAGACCCTCGTGTTCGTCATCGATCTGCTCGACGTCAAATAACTGCAGGGCCGCCAACGGCATTGCGTACCCGCTCGGCTTCGCGGGTTGCCGCGGGATTGGCAGTTCCCTCTCGGGAACCCGCGAGCTTGGCGTGAATGTGCCCGGCTACCGTCACCGGCTCGTACCGGGCCACGTCACCGGGCTCGATGCACGACGGCAGTGGCGCGATCACCGCGTCGAGGTTGCCGTCGTGGAAGAACGCGGCAGATCGCCTGCGCTGGATCGTCCCGTCGGTGATCGGCGGACGGACCCGATGCAGCGTCGACATCCAGCGATCGTCGGTCAGTCGGGCCGTCAGATCTCCCAGGTTCACCAACATGGCTCCGTCGGCGGGTTGCACGTCGTGCCACCGTCGGTCGGTTCCGAGAACCTGCAGGCCGGGCACTCGATCGGCCCACAGCACCGTCACCAATCCGTAGTCGGTGTGTTCGCTCATCCCGGTGAGCTCGGCATCCGGCACATGCATGCCGGGTTCGAGCGCGTAGTTGTTCATCCGCAGGGTATCGAGCGATCGACCGGTGATGTCGGAGAACGTATTCGGTGACACGCCGAGTGCGTCGGCGAACACTGTGGTCAGCGTCCGGGCCACGCGTGCTGCCTCGGCGAAATACTCGTCGACGGCGCGCTGGAACTTCGAGGAGTCGGGCCAGGTGTTCGGTTCTCCGGTGCCGACGTTGAAGGCCTCGAAGTAATCGTTCATGCCCGACGCCGATTCGACTCCCAGGCTCAGGCTCAGCGATTCGCTCTTCGGAGCGGTGTATCCCCGATTCACTTCGGGTGGGCAGATGTAGGTTCGCTTCGTCGCCAGGTCGAGCCCGAAGAACGAATCCATCGCCGACGCGAGTCCGGCCACGGTGTCCTCGGGAATGCCGTGCCCGAGAATCTGCATGAAACCGACTGTGCTGCAGGCATAGTCGACGTCCGCCGCGACGCTGCGTCGGGCAGTCCCGTCGCCTGTCGGGGTGGCATCACCCAGAACGTACGGCGAGATGTCGATGGTGGGGACGAAGAAATCCGACAACGTGTGTATGGGTACATGATCCACGGCTCGGATGGGCCCGCAGGTTTCTCCCGCGTAAAGACTGCCGAACTTCAGCTGTCCTGCAGCTCCAGCACCAATCGGGCACCGCCGAGCGGGCTGTCGGTGAAGTAGACACGCCCACCGTGTAATTCGGCCTGCTGCGCCACCAATGCCAGGCCGAGCCCGGAGCCGCCCTTGGCGGCTCGGGTGCCGCGCTCGAACCGGCCGAACACCGTCTCGCGTTCGTCGAGGGGAACGCCGGATCCGTTGTCGTCGATCAGGACACGTACCGTCTTGCCCTCGCGCTCGGCGGTGATGACGATCGACGTCGCGTTGCCGTGTCGAACGGCGTTGCCGATCACGTTGTCGACGGCCAGCCGAAGACCGGTCGGCAGTGCGCGCATCGTGATCTCGGAGTCGGCGGCGTACTCCACGCGTATGTCGAGTCCCGGATGCAGTCGTTGCGCATCCTGGGCTGCGACGTCGCAGACGTCGATGATGTCGGTCTCGACTCTGTCGCCCTCACTGGACAATTCGCCCGACGCGAGTCGTTCCAGGGCGGTCAGGGTTGTCTCCACTCGACCCTGCGTCCGCTCGAGATCTCCCAGAATCTCCTGCTGCTGCGCCGGCTCGAGGTCGAGAGTTCTGAGCACCTCGATGTCGGTGCGCATCGCAGTCAGTGGGGTTCGCAGCTCGTGTGCGGAGACGGCCGCGAAGTCGCGTGCGGTGTCGAGCGCGGCATTGGTGCGGTCCTGTGCCTCGTTCAGTCTGGTCAGCATGCCGCCGATCGCAACGGCGAGCGCATCGGCTTCGGTGACACCGGTGCGGGTTTCGGGCGCGGTCGGTGGCTGCGCGCTGACCTGCCGGGTCAACGTCACCAACGGTTTGACGGCTCTGCCACCGAAGAGCCAGCCCAGGCCGGTGGACACTGCGATCGCAGCGAGTCCGAGCAGAATCACTTGCCGCTGCTGTTCGTCGGTGACCTGTTGCGCTTCGATGGCAGGCACGCCGATGGAAATCGAGATGGACGACACCGCGGTCGAAACGGCGGTGTAAACCCGGAAGCGTTGCCCGTCGACGTCGACGGTCTGCGACCCGGTCTCGAGCGCGGGCAGCCGTGTCGGAGTGGACGCGACGACGATGTCGCCACTGCGAATGGTGACGGCGAACGCGCCGGAGAGCTGATCGAGGAACGCCTCCAGCGTCGTCGAGGTCGGGATCAGCACCTGAGACGCCGTCGTCAGCCGCTCGTCGAGCTGGTTGACGTTGTTGCGCGAAATAGCGACCGAGGTGAGCACCGAGAGTGCGGCGACGACGAGGGTGGCACCGAGGGTCGTGGCGGCGGCCACGCGGGCGCGCAGAGAGAAGCTCATGCGGCGTCCCGGACGACGAAGCCGACTCCGCGAACCGTGTGGAGGATGCGCGGCGAACCGTCGGCCTCGAGTTTGCGTCGCAGATATCCGACGAACACGTCCACGACGTTGGTGTCGGCGACGAAGTCGTAGCCCCACACCAGCTCGAGCAGTCGTTCACGCGTGAGGACGACGCCCTTGTTGCGGGCCAGAATCGCGAGCAACTCGAACTCGCGTTTGGTCAGATCGATGTCGGCTCCGCCGCGGTGGACGCGATAGCCGGGGATGTCCACCACCAGGGTTCCGATGGCGACGGCCGAGTTCGGCGCGCCCGAATCTGCAACCGGCACAACCGGACCGGTGCCGCGACGACGCAGCATGGCGCGAATCCGTGCGACCAGCTCGGCCAGCACGAACGGTTTGGTGAGGTAGTCGTCGGCACCGGATTCGAGCCCGGCGATGCGATCGTCCACCGAGCTGCGGGCACTGAGCACGCAGATCGGGATGTCGTTTCCCATGGCGCGCAACGCGGTCACCACGCTCGCGCCGTCGAGTACCGGCATGTTGATGTCGAGCACGATGGCGTCGGGCATCGATCGCGACACCACGCCGAGCGCCTCCGCGCCGTCGGATGCGGTGATGACGGTGAACCCGGACAGGCGCAGTCCGCGTTGCAGCGACGACAGCACGTCGACATCGTCGTCGACGACGAGGACGGTGGCGGGGGCACTCGACGATTCGGTCACCGTTCCAATGCTATGCAACCCAGCTGTCGACGGTGCTTCGGCGTTCTGCAGGCGTCTTGGCGAAGAACTCCTCGAGAGCACTGCGGCGGCCGGTGTCGGCATCGAGTGACCAGGCGAGTGCAGGTGCCTTGGCGTAGAGCTGCTCGTAGTACTTCTCGAAGGTGCAGGTGCTGTCCACCAGGGAAAGGGCGCCGGGGAAGGGGCGTGTGTTCGTCATGATGTTCTCCTTTTCTCTTCTGTGTTTCCCAAGGTAGAGCCCCATGTTGCGGCCATGGTGAGCCATCGTTGGCGGTTCTCTGAGAGTTCGGCCGAGAGCGGGCTGTGATTGCCGACCGCGTCGGTGGGTAAGACTGGAACCATGTCGCTCGTATGGTTTCGCCGTGATCTCCGTCTGGGGGATCTGCCCACACTCACCGCCGCTGCCGAGTCCGGAGATCCGGTGCTCGGGCTGTTCGTACTGGACGACCGTCTACTGAAGCCCTCGGGCGGGCCGCGCAAGGATTTTCTGTTCCGTTCGCTCGAAGCACTGAACGAGCAACTCGACGGCCGGTTGATGGTGGTGCACGGCGACCCCGAGACCGTGGTCCCCAAGGTCGCGAAGGCGATCGGCACCGAGGACGTACACATCAGCGCCGATTACGGCCCGTACGGACGCGACCGAGACAAGCGCGTCGGCGAGAAGGTGACCCTGGTCGAGACCGGGTCCCCGTACGCGATCGCACCCGGGCGGATCGCCAAGACTGACGGCGAACCGTACAAAGTGTTCACGCCGTACTCCCGGCAATGGCTGGAGCACGGGTGGCGCGGACCGGCCGACACGTCCGCGAAGACCGTGGAATGGATCGACCCGGACGAGGTGAAAGGCGTTCGGCGGGCGAAGATTCCCACCGAGAAAGAGGCGTCCGACGCGGCAGCCGGTGAGAAGGCTGCGTCGAAGCAGTGGAAGGAATTCCTCGAGGAGGTCTCGGCGTACGACGACGAGCGCAATCGTCCCGACCTCGACTCGACGAGCCGGATGTCGGTGCATCTGAAGTACGGAACCATTCATCCACGAACGATGCTGGCCGACCTCGGCAAGCTGCGCAGCGAAGGGGCAGCGTCGTATCGCAGGCAGATTTGTTGGCGAGACTTCTACGCCGACATCCTGTTCCAGCGCCCCGACAGCGCCCGAGAGAACTACGTCAAGAAGTTCGACAAGATCGAGATCGACTCGGGCAAGCACGCCGACGAGTTGTTCGAGGCCTGGTGCAAGGGCGAGACCGGCTTCCCGATCGTCGATGCCGGTATGCGGCAGTTGAACTCGGAGAAGTGGATGCACAACCGGGTCCGCATGATCGTCGCATCGTTCCTCGTCAAGGATCTGCACCTGCCGTGGTGGCGAGGTGCGCGCTACTTCATGCAGCATCTCGTGGACGGCGATCTGGCCAACAATCAGCACGGTTGGCAGTGGACCGCCGGAACGGGCACCGACGCCTCGCCGTACTTCCGCGTGTTCAACCCCATCACCCAGGGCGAGAAATTCGACCCCACCGGCGATTACGTGCGGCGCTGGGTGCCGGAGCTACGTGGCGAAGAAGGAAAAGCCGTGCACACGTTGAAGTTCGGGCGACCCAAGGACTACGTGGAGCCCATCGTCGACCACAAACACGAGCGAGAAGTTGCGATCGCGCGCTTCAAGGCGCTGTGAGAACTCAACGCTCGAGCGGAGCCTGCGGAGTGACCCCTATCTTCTGCGGGACAACCCGACTCCCACCAGACAGATCATGCCCCCGACCACGGCGAGGTAATGCGGAACCTCGCCCAGTAGCAACCAGGCCAGTGTGATGGTGATCGGCGGAACGGCATATGTGGTGATGCCGAGCTTGCCCGCGTTCATTCGCGTCAACGCGTAGGCCCAGGTGCTGAACGCCAGGGCCGTCGGTACCAGGCCGAGGTAGATCAATCCGCTGGTGGCTCCCGCCGATGCAGTGGACAGGTCGCCGAGCAGAGCAGGCGCGAAGGGCAGTGTGCACACTGCGCCGATGGTGCAGGCCATCCACGTCACCTGAAGTCCGGGGATGGTGCGCAGCACCGGCTTCTGGCTGAGCACTCCGACGGCGTAGGTCACCGCGGAGACCAGACACAGTGCGATGCCCAGGAAGTCGGCGTCTGTCTTGGTCGTGGACGTGGTGGTGACGGCTGTGACGACACCGACCATCACTGCTCCGGCGAACGCGATGCCCGCTCCGATCACCAACCACTTCGGAAAGCCCTCGCCCAGCAGCAGACCCGCGAACAGGGCGACCAGAATCGGACCGATCTGAATGATCATCGACGTCGTGCCGGCGTCGACGCGTTGCTCGGCGGCATTGAGGGCGACGTTGTAGATACCGAACCAGAACACGCCGATGCTGATGATCTGCAGCCACTGCGTGCGGTTCGGCTTGACCCACTGCCTTCTGACCAGAACGATCGCACCGAGCGCGACGGATCCGATGAGCAACCGGCCCAATGCGAGCGGACCGGCTCCGAAGGATTCGCCGACGCCGCGAATCGCCACGAAGGCCGAGGCCCACGAGATCACCGTGACGGTGACGGCTCCGAGCGCAAGCCAATCCACCGCGGGACGGGTGTCGAGATCTGTCATGTCGACGACGCTATCGCGCGGGAGACTCCTGTGGCGCGCGGGTTTCGGCCATGGTTGCTCGTATTACCGCCGCCTATCTGCCGAGCAACTTCTCCAGCGCATCGAGGACTGCCGGATCCTCGATGGTCGACGGCACGCCGTATTCCTCACCGGCGACGATCTGCCGCATGGTTTTCCGCAGGATCTTGCCCGAGCGGGTCTTGGGCAGCGCTCCGACGATCGTCACATCGCGGAACGTCGCGAGGGCACCGATCTGATCGCGGACCATGGCCACCAGTTCGGTGCGCAGCTGTTCCTCGGTGATCTGCTCGCCGGCCTTGAGCACCACGTACCCGCTGGGGCGTTGGCCTTTGAGGTCGTCGTGGATGCCGATCACCGCGCATTCGGCGACGGCGGGGTGACCGGCGAGCACGGCTTCCATCGACCCGGTCGACAGACGGTGGCCGGCGACGTTGATGACGTCGTCGCTACGGCCGAGGACGTAGACGTAGCCGTCGGTGTCGATGTAGCCCGAATCGCCGGTGAGGTAGTACCCGGGGAACGTGTCCAGATACGAACGCTGGAAACGTGATTCGTCGTTCCACAGCCCCACCAACGCACCCGGTGGCAGCGGCAGCTTCACGACGATGTTGCCCTCGGTGCCTGCGTCCACCGGATTGCCCGAGGCGTCGAGGATACCGACCTGGAACCCCGGCACCGGCACCGTCGGCGATCCCGACTTGATCGGAAGTGGTTCCAGACCACGAAGATTGGCGCAGATGGCCCACCCGGTTTCGGTCTGCCACCAGTGGTCGACCACGGGCCGGTCCAGGGTTCGCGAAATCCATTCGTACGTATCGGGATCGAGACGCTCACCTGCGACGAACAGGGTCTCGAGCGACGAGACGTCGTACTTCTCGAGCTCGGTCGCATGGGGATCGACCTTGCGGATGGCGCGCAGTGCAGTCGGCGCAGTGAACAGGGCCCGGACGCCATGATCCTGGATCACCCGCCAGAACGCGCCGGCATCGGGAGTCCCGACGGGTTTGCCCTCGTACAGAACCGTTGTGGCCCCGGCGAACAGCGGTGCATAGACGATGTACGAGTGCCCGACGACCCAGCCGACGTCGGACGCGGTCCACATCACCTGACCGGCACCCACGTCGTAGATGTTGCGCATCGACCACGTCAGCGCGACGGCATGACCGCCGTTGTCGCGCACCACACCCTTGGGCTTACCGGTCGTACCCGAGGTGTAGAGGATGTACAACGGATCGGTTGCCAGCACCGAAACCGGTTGTGCCGCGGTGGCGTCGGCGATGAGGGAGTCCCAGTCCAGCCAGTCGTGACTGCCGGGGATTCCCTCGCGGGTCTTGACGATCACCGCCGGTACCTTCGCGGTCGTCAGCGTCAGGGCGCGCTGCACCAGCGGCAGATATTCGATGACGCGACCCGGCTCGAACCCGCCGCTGGCGGTGATCAGCAGGACCGGCTCGGCGTCGTCGATTCGCGCTGCCAACTCCTTGGCTGCGAAGCCGCCGAACACCACCGAATGCACCGCGCCGAGTCGAGCGCACGCGAGCATCGCGACGACGGCCTCGGGGATCATCGGGAGGTAGATCACGACGCGGTCGCCCGGTCCGACGCCCTGCTCACGCAGCACACCGGCGAATCGAGCGACGTGGTCGAGAAGTTCGGCGTAGGTGTAGCTGCGGCTGAGTCCGAGCATCGCCGAGTCGTAGATCAACGCGGTCCGGTCGCCGTGTCCGGCGTCGACGTGCCGGTCCAAGGCGTTGAAGCAGGTGTTCAGGCGGGCCTCGGGAAACCAGTGAGTGCCGTCGAACGCGCTGGTGGGAGGGGTGTCCCAGTCGACTCCCGCCGCGGCGTCGAGCCAGAATTGCTCGCGGTTGTCGATACTGTCCTCGAAGGCCTGCCGATACTCGCCACTCATGTTGTGGAGCGTAGTTCGGGGCCGCGTGGTGCGGGCCGGGTTGCTCACTACCGGCGACGACCGGCGGAATCCCGTCGACCGACGGTCGTTGCGTGCAACCGTGCCCGGTGCACGTCAAGATCGCGTCGACGCCTCCGCCTGAGTATTTCGCGGCCGCCGTAGAACGCTGCGCTGGCCGCGAACATCCCCGCTACCAACAGCAGCCATCGCATTGCGTAGGGCTCCTGTGTCTGACCCGTGGCGGCCTCGTACGTGTCGCTCCCGTGGGCGAAGATCCCCGGTGCGAACAGCAGCAGGCTCAAACCCGCCCCGAGCGCAGGGATGCGGACCGCGTTGACGAACCTGCCCAGACGAGCGACCAGCGTCCGGTCCAGCATGGCGTACAGCGGAAACAGGATCGCATCGTGCACCACCGCTGCCCCGACGAACCAGAGTCCGATGGACTGCCACCACGTATCGGTGTTCCACAGTGCCGGGAAGCCGATCGTCAGGACGACCGCGCCGGCCAGGGCGAGGCAGCAGGCCGTGACCGCGAGATGCAGCGGTCCTGCGCCGTACCTGGCTCGAAACGTCGTCATGCTCGCTCCTCGAAGAATTCGACGGATTCGATCCACTTGGTCGCGTGCACTCCGGGTATCGCCGGCATCATGATGCGAGCGGGATAGCCGTGGTCGAGGGACAGGTCGGCCCCGTTCACTCTCAGTGCGAGAAGCGAATCCGGATGCATCATCTGGTGTCCTCCGAAGGTGACGCGGTTGAACGACCCGACGGGTTCGAGCGACCGCACCTCACCGGTATCGACGGCATCGACACCCACGAGTGCCGCCAGATCTCGGAGCGGAACTCCGGTCCACGACTGAACCGTCGACCAGCCCTCGACGCAGGAAATCGGGAGTTCGACGGTGTGCAGGTCCATCTGTTCGAGTTGAGCTCGGGTGAGTACTACCTCGGTACCGCCGGCCAGTACGGTCAGCCGCCACGCATCGCCTGTCTGCGCATCGGTGACGCCTGCGGACTCCGCGGTGCGGTTGATCTGGAAGTCGTTGGGGCCGTCGCCGTACGAGCGTCCGCGAGGCAGCAGGATCGCCGCCGAGCGCAGTGGTCCGCCCGTCGTCTGTCCGACACTGAGCACAGCGACGAACAGTGCGCTGCCGCCCACGAGTGCGAGAGCTCCGCGTCTGCTGATCGTCGCCGGAGCGGGATCGGTTGCAGCAAGACCTGATTCGTCGTCGGCATCGGGCACCGTATCGGCGACTCGAATGCGCATCAATTCCAGGAACGGCCGCGTTCTCAACGCGGTCACCATGGTCGGAAGCTTGAGCGCCACGTGGGCGACGAAGCCGGCGACGAACACCCAGGCGCCCCAGTAGTGGGCGGTGTAGAAGCTGAAGCCGAAGATGTAGTCGTACTGAATGTTCAGCACACCGGTGATGATCTCGAAGAGGATGCCACCGACCAACGCCAGCAACGAGATTCGCTCGAGAAGGTGCGCGACACTGCGAACCGGGGGCATCTCGATCAGTTTCGGGATCACCGACCACAGCTTGGCCAGCACGATCGGCACCATGACCAGTCCCAGTCCCACATGCAGGCCCTGGGTGAGTCGATAGAGCCAGGCGGGCTCGGTCGGCCAGTCGAACGAGGGAATTCGCAGCCACCCGACGTCGCCTGGCATGGCCTGGCCGAACTGCGGGCCGTATGCGGCCCAGGAGATGAAGCCGGTGATCGTCACGATCGGCAGGGCGACGAGCAGGACGGACGCCAGGACCGACGTGAACCAGACGCCGCGGATCGGGCTGCGGAACGTGGGAAGTCGCTGCATTCTGGTTCCCGTCTCCAATTTTGTACCTATTAGTACAAACTGTGAGGTCGAGGTTAGCGCACTTCGGGCCCGTTCGCCAGGGTCGGTGTCAGTGTCGAGTCCGACGGCGACGGACTGCGGCTACGGCGGCGTCCAGAGTGTCGCGCAGTGGGTGCACGTCGCCCGCGATGCGCGCGATCAACATTCCGCCTTGAAGCGACGCGATCAGCGTGGCGGCAGCAGCGGCCGGATCGGTCGACACATCGAGTTCCCCGCGGTCGATCATGCGGCGAAGCCCCTGTTCCAGCGGTTGTTCCCAGCGTCGGAACGCGGCATGGAGGCTGGGGACGAACGCCGCGTCGTTCTTGAGTTCTGCGGCGAGCGAACCGAGGGGGCACGAGAACGGGCCCCCTGGTTGTTCGTGATTGCGGACGATCTCGGCGGCCCATGCGTCGATGTCCTCGAGGCTGTCGATGTGGGCCAGGCGCGGCTGGGCGGCGAGGACGCGTTCGAGCTGACGTGCGATCACGGCTTCGACCAGGTCCGACTTGTCGGAAAAATAGTGGTAGAGCTGCGATTTTCCGGTTTCGGACGCGGCGAGTACGTCGTCGAGAGTCGTTCCGGCGACGCCGTGGGTGCACATCATCGACGCGGCCGCATCGACGATCGCCGCTCTGGTTCGTCTGCCCTTGGCTGTTCTCGGCAGTTCCTTGCTCACGGGTCTCCGACTCCTCGGTCGATGCTGTGAACAGCGAGTTCGGTGAACACTCGTCCGTTCGATTCGACAGTCCGGCGGACCCGCAGGCCCGCCGTGGCCGCCAGCGCGTACAGCGCGCTCGCGCCCACGCTGGCCCAAGTGAACCATTCGCCCACGCAGTCGTCGGTTTCCCACCGGACCGTTCGATTCCGATCGTCGACACCCGACGCGGAATCCACTTCGACGACGGCCGTGCCGGTCTCGTGCAGCAGCGAGCGAACCGTCCTCAGAAGTGCAGCCGGGTCACCGCCGATGCCGATGTTGCCGTCCGCGAGCAGCACGTGTGACCACTGGCCCGCGCCCGGTATCGCGCAGAAGATGTCCTGCTGCAACGCGAGACCGCCGCGATGGTTCGTCATCTCCACAGCGACCGAGGACGTATCGACTCCCAGCGCGGGAACGCCGGCTCGGGTGAGAGCTTCGGTCAAACGCCCTGGTCCACAGCCGAGATCGAGGGTGGGGCCGGTGCAGAAAGCGATCGAGGCTTCGTCCGCCATGATGTCTTCGATCGTCGAATGGGTTCCGCCCATCCAGCGCGCGATCGGAAGTTCGGTGCGGCGGCCGTCGTGATCGGTGATCCACGAGGGCAGGCCGGCTCGGCCGCGGCGGTAGACGTCGTCTGCAATCACCCGACTGAATGTACCAGTGGGTACAGTAGAGGGCATCGCGAGCCGAAGTCGTCAAATTTCCTGCCGGTGCCGTCAAGATTGCGTCAACACCTCTGTTCGACGCCACCGCGCGGCGCAAGACTGCTTCTCATGACACTTCTCGACATGCTTCCGTCCCTCGGTGCCGCCTACGTTGCGCGGTGCGATCCAGCGCTCTGGCCTGCCGACACACACTGTGTGTGCGGCCGCATCACCGTCGACGGCGTTGCGTTGGAGGATCTGGCAGATGCGCAGGGCACTCCGGTGCAGTGGGGCTCGATTCTGGTGACGCGGGTGCGTTCGGTGATCGCCGGTGAGGTGGGCGTCGACGCCGAGTTCGGGGATCTGCGCCAGGCCGTGGTGGTCAACCGGCATTCGGTGGGCGCGGTGGTCAAGGTCGATGTGCACGGCCCGGGGCGACGCTGCGTCAGTCCGGTGGAGTTGCCCGCCGATCTCCGTGCCGGCGACGTGCTGGGGCTCGTGACCTCGCAGGCGCACGGCGGAGCCGCTCTCATATGGAGGTCGGCCTGTCAACGACGGCATGGTGAAGCGGTGGCACGCACCGTCGTGTGTGCCACCGCTTCCTGTTGCCGGGA